>JBCCAA010000016.1:0-45506 GCA_039815055.1 Pseudomonadota bacterium
AAGGCGACAGCGCCATGGATGGGCGAGGACGCGCCGAACGCCTTTTCAATCGCGGTGAGCCATCAGGATCAGGTGGTCTCGCCGCCGCCCGGCGCACAGGTCATCGCAGCGAATGACTTCACCCCCCATGGCGCGCTGTCTTATGCTCAGGGCCCCGCAATGAGTTTCCAGGGTCATCCCGAATTCTGTGATGGGTTCTCAGCCGCGCTTTACGAGGTTCGGCTGAACAATCCGCTGTCGGCAGAAGAGGTTGAAGCTGCCAAGGCCAGCCTGACAGCCCCGGAAGATAACGACCTTGTTGGCCAGTGGATGGCCCGGTTTTATCGCGACAACGCCAGGTTGCCCTGACCTACGCCCCTTTTCCACAGCCTGTGTTCTGCTAACGTCCCGGTCTTAGATTGAAGGGGACGAGTATGGGACAGCGTTATGAGTGGGATGTGAGACGCCCGCGCGACCGCCACCTTATGCCCGGCGGGCCCAAGCGCATTCTCACAATTGATGGCGGTGGAATCCGTGGTCTGTTGTCGTGCGGCATCCTTCTGCACATTGAAAACGAGCTTAAATCGCGGATTGCAGACCCGGTGGCGCGCGAAAAATTCGTCCTCGCCGACTATTATGATTTCATCGCGGGCACCTCGACCGGCTCGATCGTGGCGGCGTGGTTGGCTTTGGGGAACCGCGTAGTAGACCTGCAGCAGCTCTATCTGGAGATGGGTTCCAACATATTCTCCAAGGCCCGACGCTTCGGTCAGGTTTTTGTTGCAAAGTTCGATGCCGACAAACTGGCCACTGAACTGCACAATCAACTCGGCGAAGTCACCTTGTCATCGGATGCACTGGTCACTGGATTTGGCGTCACGGCCAAACGGATGGACACGGGCTCTGCCTGGTTGCTCGCGAACAATCCCAAGGCACGATACTGGGACGGGTCTGATACTGATCGCCCCAATGCGGACTATCAGCTGCGCCATGTCGTGCGTGCCAGCGCAGCTGCGCCCGCCTATTTTGACCATGTCGACGTTCAGATCGAACATGGCCGCGAGCCCGGTGCGTTTATGGATGGCGCGGTCGCGGGCCTGAACAATCCGTCCACCGCGTTCTGGCTGTACACCACTCTGCCCGGCTATGGGCTTAAATGGCCCAACGGCGCTGACAACCTGCTAATCACATCGGTCGGCACCGGCCACTATCGCCAACGCTTTTCTGGCCGCAAGCTTGGCCGAATGGCCGCGATCAAACAGGCCATTTTCTCCCTCGCCGGATCGATCCAGGACGTCGCTCAGCAACAGCTTTTGCTCATGCAGGCGCTGTCAGTCCCGCACCGCCCCTACCCCATCAATTCCGAAGTCGACAGCCTGACCAATCAAGACAACGCCGCAGCCGGCCAATATCAGACCTACTGCATCGCTACCCAGCCGCAATTCCATTTCCAGCGCTACGATGCCAATCTGGAAGCGCGCGGATTGGCCGCCCTGGGCATCACCGCCGAAGATGGCCGACCTCTCGGTCCACGCATGATCAAGAACCTGCAGGCGATGGATTGCTCGAACGCGGCCAATCTCCAGCGCTTGAAAGACACCGGGGAGCGCGCAGGTGAAATGCAGGTGTCCGCCGAACAATTCCCGGAAAGCTTCAATATTTCCGTGATGGGAAAGGCCGCCGAGCCATCCTTGTCAGAGACGTTGGGCCAACAGGTCCCCACGCCTTCGCAATCGCGCCATGCCACGACAAGCCCGGCAGACATTTCGCCCGGTTCGAACAATCAGCAACGCCGTGGCCTGTTCGGCTTCGGTAAAAAATAGCGATTTAAGGAAATGGTACCGCCTCTCCGGCTCGAACGGAGGACCTCTGGTTCCACAAACCAGCGCTCTAACCAACTGAGCTAAGGCGGCTTATCAGGGAGCGTGGATACGCCCTTGCCCGGCCACATTCAAGACCGGGCATCGAAACTTAGCTGAGTTTTTCAACCTGTTCGTATTCAAGATCGACCGGCGTGGCGCGCCCAAAGATCGACACGGTCACTTTCAGACGTGCATTCTCTTCGTCAACTTCTTCCACTTCGCCCTCAAAGCCCTGGAACGGGCCTTCATTCACGCGAACAGGCTGGCCGATTTCAAAGATGATGGCCGGACGCACGCGCTCTGTCGTCTCGCCCTCTTCGGTGGTGCCAAGGATGCGGTCGACTTCTCGCTGGGGCACCGGTAGAGGCCGCTTGCCGCCATCGGCGCCAAGGAACCCGGATACTTTCGGCGTGTCCTTGACCAGGTGATAGACATCGTCGGTGAGCTGCGCTTTGAGCAACACATAGCCTGGGAAGAACCGCTTCTCGACGGTCTTCTTCTTGCCGCGTGCCACCTCAACCACTTCTTCGGTGGGCACCTGGATATCTTCGATCAGCTCATTGAGCTGCTTGCGTTCAGCCTGTTCCATGATGGCAGAAGCCACCTTCTTTTCGAAGTTGGAATAGGCGTGAACGATGTACCAGCGGGCCTCGGCCATGTCGGGGCGTGCTCCTTGCGATTGCTCTAGTGTCGGACCTGTCAGCGACCGCCGATGATCATGCCGATAATCCAGCCAATCAGCTGGTCGGCAAAGAAGAGGAACAGGGCAACGATAATCGACATCACGATCACCATAATGGTGGCCGCAATATACTCCTGGCGCGATGTCCAGGTGACCTTGTTGCCTTCAGCGCGCACCTGGCGAGCAAAGGTGATCGGTCCAACGCGTTGCTTTTTGTCCTCAGCGGCCATTCTTGGGGTCCATGCTTTAGGGGGATCGACCGCGCATAGCCGATTGTTGCGCTGGCGACAACGCCTTTTCCCATTTCCATGAAAGCTTGGGTCCGCCGAGGCCGAGCGCAAGAGCAACGCTGAGCAAAAATGGCGGCGCGTCTGAGGGGGAGGGTGACGCGCCGCCAGGGTATTGAGACCCGACAATTTCCTCTGGGGGGACAGTCGATAAACGACACGAGGATGATCGCCGGGTCTTGGTTTGCCTACCTCATGCCCTCTTTCAGGGGCAGCGAAGGGATGAGGACGATGGGCAGGCTAAGTGAGGGCGGTTTATTCGCCCTCGGTCTCGGCGGGGTCGGCCGAGCTCGTGTCGCCATAATCGGCGGCATCTTCCTTAACGCCCATGACGGCGTCATATTCTTCACGAAGCAGAACGCCATCTTCACCCGCCAATACGGCGAACTGTAGAGAGGCTTCATCGCCCGTGATTTCGCCGTCGGCGGTCACGAAGGCGGTGAATTCTGCTTCTGTTACGGCAGCATCGCCATCGGCGTCCATGGCCGCGAACGTGTCGCCTTCGATATCTGCGAACGCAAAACCGCCGCAGGTAAACGCCACGGCTGCGGCTGTAATAATTGCCTTTTTCATCACCAATCTCCTTGTTCGGGGCACATCGGGCCCCTGTTTCTGTTGGCCTCACGCCATTGGCTGCGGCGTGCCAGGAGAAGCAGCCACCAGACGGCAAAAATGTAGAGTGAATTTGGCTCCACGCTTCAGGCTGAATTGCGGCGACGTCGCGGCAATGCCTTTGCCGAGGCCGTTCAGATCATTGAAATGATGAGACTATTATCGCCACAAATCGATCGACCAAACCTATCCAAGGTTTAAGCGAATGAACGGCTGTTAATCGAACAAGGCCCTGACAGGGGTTAATTCACGGTGCCCGGCGCCACCAAATCGATTATCGCGGAGAAGTCTTTTCCACCCTTCCCCATGCCGGACAGCATCGCATAGAGTGCCTCAGCCTGTGCGCCAAGCGGCGTTGTTGCGCCGGCACCGGCGGCTGCCTCCTGGGCAAGCTTCAGATCCTTGAGCATCATGTCGACCGCAAACCCGGGCACATATCCACGATCAGCTGGTGTCTCCGGCCCGACCCCTTTGACGGGTGTATACTGCGACAAAGACCAGTTCTGCCCCGATGATTGCCCGGCAATGTCAAAGAACCGGTCAGCATCGAGGCCAAGCTTTTCGGCCAAGGCAAAAGCTTCGCAGGTGCCGATCATATGGATGGCCAATAGCATGTTGTTGCAGATCTTTGCCGCTTGCCCTGCCCCGCTGGCGCCGGCACGGATCACCGCCTTGGCCATGGGCCCGAGCAGATCATCGACCTTCTCGAAATCAGCGTCTTCACCGCCAACCATGAAGGCCAGCGTGCCCGCATCCGCTGCCGTAGTTCCACCAGAAACAGGTGCATCGGCGGCGCGGAAGCCTGCCGTTTTGGCGGTTTTAGCAACAGCGCGCGCGGTCGGCACATCAATTGTCGAGCAATCGACAAGCAGCGTACCCGGCTTGGCCTTGGGCAGGATCTCATCATCATAGACGTTTGCGACGTGCTGCCCGGCTGGCAACATGGTGATCACGCCGTCGGCGTCCGCCGCCGCATCCCCGGCGCTGGAGGCGATGTCACAGCCATTCGACTTGGCGGTCTTGCACGCATCTGAAGACAGGTCGTAGGCCAGCACGCGCCGACCAGCGCGCACCTGATTGGCCGCCATGCCCTGGCCCATATTTCCCAATCCAATAAACGCCACCGTTTGCATGGCTGCCCGCTCCCTTGCGCTGTTTTCAAACGCGACCCTATCGGCATGACGGGTTTTGCCAAGCGGCAGGTCAGCTGGGTTTGGCTTGGTCGTAGGGACTGTCGAGCGAGAATGTCGGAATGCGGGCGGAAAGCTCCTGACCGGTCTTCGACACGAAATCATAGGACCCGCCCATCATACCGGACGGTGCCGATAAGGGCGCGCCCGACGTGTAGCGGAACACATCTCCCGGCTCCAAGGTGGGGGTCTGGCCAATCACGCCATCGCCATCCACATCCTGACGTCGGCCCTGGGAGTCGACTATGCGCCAATGGCGGGTCGTCAGCGTCCAGGCGCCTTCGCTCTTATTCTCGATTTCAACCATATAGGACCAGAAATACTTGGCCTGGTGGGGATCAGATTCATCGAACATGAATCGCGGCACCACGCGGACCACAATGCCCGACGTGTCGGCTTCATAAAGCGGCGATGTTGTTGCGTGATCCCGGGTCATACCGCGGGTATGTCAACCGCTGGCTAGACCGCGTCAAGCGCGCTTAGCAGATCGGCTTCAAGATCGTCGGCATCCTCTAATCCAACCGACAATCGCACCCAGCTTTCATCCAGGCCCATGGCCGCTTGCTCTTCCGCGCTCAACGCCCGGTGTGTGGTCGATGCCGGGTGGCACGCAAGTGACTTTGCGTCACCAAGATTGTTCGACACATCTACCAGATTAAGCGCGTTGAGAAACCGGAAGGCTTCCCCTCGCCCGCCATTCAGCGACAGCGCCATCAGTGTGCCGCCTGACCCCATTTGACGTTTGTGGATCTCGAATTGCGGATGATCTTCCCGGCCGGGATACCGCACCGCACGCACAGCGGAATGGCCCGCAACCGCATCGGCCAGGCGCGCCGCGCTTGCCGAGGCCGCGTTCACGCGAAGCTGAAGTGTTTCCAGACCCTTCAACACAACCCAGGCATTGAACGGCGATGGCGCCGGCCCGGTGTGGCGCAAATAGGGATCCAGATGCTCTTCCATCCAGTCCGTGTCACCGAGAATGGCGCCTGCCAGAACGCGGCCCTGCCCGTCCATGTGCTTGGTGGCGGAATAGACGGAAACATCGGCGCCAAATTCCATGGGCTTTTGCAAGATCGGTGAGGCGAACACATTATCGACGATCAGCTTGGCGCCCGCCTTGTGCGCCATGTCCGCGACCGCTGCGATATCAACACCATCCAGTAACGGGTTAGCCGGACTTTCAATCAGAACAAGCTTGGTCGGTTTCGATAGCGCGACAGCCCAGGAGTCCAGGTCGTCACCCGGCACGAATTCCGTCTCAACGCCGAATTTCGGCAACAGGTTGGACAAGATCCAGCGACAGGAGCCGAACAATGCGCTGGCGGCGACAACACGGTCACCGGCCTGCACCGGTGCCATCAGGGCTGAGCTGATCGCGCCCATGCCTGAGGATGTGATGCGACACGTCTGCGCTCCCTCCAGCAAGGCGAGCCGGTCCTCCAGCATCCGTACGGTGGGGTTGGCGTAGCGGGAATACACATAGCCCGGCTCATCGCCCGCCATCCGGGCAGCCGCCTGCTCAGCGCTGTCATAGACATAGCCAGACGTTAAATAGAGGGCCTCGCTCGTCTCCCCATGTTGGGAGCGGTTTATCCCGCCACGAACGAGTTGGGTTTGGGGGGAAAGCGACTTTCCAGGCGCCTTCGAGCCGTCTTCGGCCATAACAGTGTCTTCCAGTGGTGTTGATCTCTGGCCAGAGTCTGTAAAGCGTATGTCCAGAAAAGACAAAAGACTGGAACGCGCCATGGAAGACCCGTCAGGCGTATTGGCCGATACCGATATTCAAACGATGGTGGAAAGCGGCGCAATTGCCGCTGAAAATCCCTTTGCTGATGGCCAATTTCAACCCGCCAGCCTGGATTTGCGCTTGACCGACGATGTCTATCGCATCCGCGCAAGTTTTCTGCCTGGGAAAGGGCGCACGGTGGGCAAATTGCTGCATTCCACCGATCTTCAGATGCACCGCATGAATCTGTCGAAGGGCGCCGTACTGGAAACCGGCTGCGTTTACCTCGCCCTGTTGAATGAACGGTTGGACCTGCAAGCTCACATCCAAGGCCGCGCCAACCCCAAAAGCTCCACCGGGCGTCTTGATGTGTTCACGCGGCTGGTTACCGACGGCGCAGAGGCGTTCGATGATGTACCCGCCGGGTATCGCGGCCCGCTTTATCTGGAAATCAGCCCACGCACATTTTCCATTCTCGCGCGCGCTGGGGACACGCTTAACCAGCTACGCCTGCGCCGCGGCCGGTTCGAAGCCGTGAAAGATGTCACCTTCTCGGTCGACCTGACACCGCCAGATACAGGCCCCGTCGGTTGGCGCGCGCGCCGCCATGCCAGCCTGGTAGACCTTCAAAGGATCGGCAAACACGACGTGTCCGACTATTGGGAACCGGTCATCCCCCAGCGTGGCCGGGTCGTCCTGCAACCCGATGAATTCTATATCCTGGCCAGCAAGGAACGGGTGAAAATCCCCGCGACCCAGGCCGCTGAAATGGCGCCCATCGCGCCAGAGCTTGGCGAATTCCGCGCACACTATGCCGGCTTCTTCGATCCGGGCTTCGGCACCAATCAGGGCGGCTCACGCGCCGTTCTGGAGGTGCGCACCCGCGATGTGCCCTTCATTATTGAGGACGGCCAGCCTGTGGGCAAATTGGTCTATGAAGCCATGACGCAAAAGCCCGCCAGCCTTTATGGCAAATCCGGCAGCCACTATCAGGGCCAGGGCCTTCGGCTTTCCAAGCACTTCGTCCAGGATTGACGAGCTGGCCCATTCGCCTCAGAACACGCTGCGGATGGTGCCGTTGTAACAGGCGGTGAAAAGGGAAGCCGGTTGGAATCCGGCGCTGTGCCCGCAACTGTCAGCCAGGAGCTGAAGGCCAACACGCCACTGGAGCGATCCGGGAAGGCGGTCTGAAGCGTCGATCGGCAAGCCAGGAGACCTGCCATCCACGTCGCTCGCCGACTGGCCGGGACCAGCCGGAGGCAGTGGAGACCGTGGTGTTTCCGACTTAGCGACATCGCAAGCGTTGCCCGAGCCGGAGCAGCGAGATGTTGCTATGTGTGCGCGGGTCCGGCCCCGCGCGGAGAACACTGATGTTGAAAGCGTCACTGGTCGCAGGTGTGAGCCTGTTGTTTTGCGCCCCCTTTGGTTTTGCCCAATCAAGAAATGACACGTCAGAGCAGGTTGATGCGTCAGATCCTGCCCTGATCCTGCCCGATGTGGATGTAGCCGGTCTGCGCCCGGTCGCGGTGGGAGATCTTTCTTCCTCGGTCACCGTGCTCGATGCCGACCTGTTGGCCGTGCGCAATGCGCCGTATCTGGCTGATCAATTGCGCACGGTGCCCGGCCTGGCGATCTCACGTTCAGGCAGCGCTGGCGCGCTGACCCAAGTGCGTATCCGCGGCGCCGAGGCCAATCACACCCTGGTGCTGATCGATGGTGTCGAAGTCTCAGACCCGATTTCGGGCGACACAGACTTCGGGTTGATGTCAGGCCTGACGGCGAAGAGCGTTGAAGTTCTGCGCGGTGAACAGTCGGCACTTTATGGCTCTGATGCGATTGGCGGGGTGATCAATGTTGTCACCACCGAAAGTGCGGGCGCGACCGGCTTTCTCGAAGGTGGCAGCCGCAACACCTATCGCCTCGACCTTGGCTATGGCGGCACGTTTGACGCTGGCCGGTTCAATGTGGCGTTCACAGACGTGATAAGCGACGGCGTGGATACGTCCGGGCTTGGCGGTGAGGAGGACGGCTACCAGAACTATGGCGTGATCGGCTCTGGCGCGGTTAGCTTGTCTCCCGATTGGGACCTGACCGGCCTCATCCGCTACGGTTATGCCGAGGTGGACACCGACCCGGATCTCGATTTCGATGGCCGTTTGGACGATGCCGACCGCGTTACCGAAAGCGACCAATGGACTTTTGGCGCTGCGCTGCAAGGCGATGGCGCCGGCCTCAACCATCTGCTGCGCGCCAGTTTCAACCGGGTCGACCGCGAGAACTTCGCCGATGGCGCTTCCACCAACACCAATGAAGGCGAGCGAACAAAACTCAGCTACAGCCCGTCGGTAGGTCTGTTCACACAGCAAGGTGCCGCGGACTTCGTTCTCTCGGGTCTCATCGATTGGGAGCAGGAAGACTATTCCGCCCGTGACACTGAATTTGGTGGGTTCACCAATCAGGATCAGAGCTTTGAGACCTTGAGTTTGGGCGGCGAATTCAGAGTTGTCTTCGCTGATCTGCAACTGACTGCCTCAGCCCGCCATGACTACAATGATGGACGGTTCGAAGATGCCACGACCTGGCGCCTTGGCGCGGCCTTTGAGCCTTATCGGGGCACGCGACTTCGCGCCTCAGCTGGCACCGGCGTAAAGAACCCAACTTTCACCGAACTGTTTGGCTTTTTCCCCGGTAGCTTCGTCGGCAACCCCGATCTCAACCCCGAAGAATCCACCAGTTGGGAAATCGGTTGGGATCAGAATTTTGGCGCTGTCACGACCGCGCTTACCTATTTCCGGGCCGAACTTGAAGACGAGATCGCCGATGATTTCAGCGTCTTTCCGTTCACGGTCGTGAACCGCGCCGGCACCAACGAACGCTCTGGCATCGAAGCCAGTGCCGACTGGACCATCAATGACGCTTGGTCAGTGTTTGCAAGCGCGTCCAACATCTCGTCGGAAAACGATCAGGGCGTGGATGAAATCCGCGTGCCAGAGACCACAGGTTCAGTGAGCCTGAACTGGACGCCTGAACGTGAAGGTCTGCGCGCCGGGCTGGGCCTCGATTATGTCGGCGAGCAGAAAGACACAGATTTCGGCACGTTCGAGACGGTGGAACTGGATGCCTACTGGCTGGTTTCGGCGTCGATGGACTATCCGGTAACAGATCGCTTCAGCGTCACTCTGCGCGGTGAAAACCTGCTGGATGAAGACGTCGTGGACGTGTTCGGCTTTCGCGGTCCTGGCGCGGGCGTGTTTATTGGCCTTAGGCTACGGTAGCTAAACTTGACTGCAAGAAGGTCATGGCCCAACCCGCCGGGGCAATGACACCCGCACCGCTTTCCCGCCTCCAAACGCTTGCCCTCGCCTGGCCAATTGTGCTGGCCCAGGCCGCCACGGCGCTGACCGGAATTGTCGATACTGCTGTGATGGGCCGGTTCGGCACGGCAGCTGACCTGGCCGCGGTGGGCGTTGCCGCAGTGGTGTTCAACTTCCTCTATTGGGGCTTTGGCTTCCTGCGCATGTCGACGACCGGACTCACGGCGCAGGCGGTGGGCGCGAGTAAAACAGGTGCCGCCAATGCCACTCTAATCCGCGCGCTCATCCTTGCCGCCGGACTCGGCCTGTTCGTGATGGCGATGTTTCCACTGGCCGAACGCGTGGCGCTGGCGCTTTTCCAAGCCGAACCTGATGTGGAATCGCTTGCCAGTGCGTATTTCTGGGCCCGGATCTGGGGTGCGCCGGCGGCGCTGATGGGTTTTGTGGTGACGGGTTGGCTCATCGGAACAGGGCGGACCAAGGCACTTCTGGCCTTCCAGATCATCATGAACGCGGTGAATGCGGCCCTGGATGGCGCCTTCGTCGCGCTTTTGGACCTGGGGCCGGCGGGTATCGGCGCGGGCACCGCGATTGCGGAATGGATCGCGCTCGGCTTCGGGCTGTGGGCTGTGCGGGACGGATTTGGCCCACGCGAGCCCCTTTGGCGGCCCGGCGCCCTGTCAGCCCTGATCAGTGCCAACCGGGACATCATGATCCGCACTCTGGCGCTGCTCACCTGTATTGCCTGGTTTGTGAACTCCGGCGCACGACATGGCACAGCACTGCTGGCCGGCAATGAAGTGCTTTTGCAGTTTATCGCCGTGTCGGCCTTTGTGCTCGATGCGTTTGCGTTCGTAGCTGAGAAAGAAGCCGGCGAAGCCTATGGCGCACGCAGCCGGACCAGGCTGTTGCGTGCGATGCGGGTGACCAGCGAAATCGCAGCCGTGTCCGCCATCGCGTTTGCTCTGCTGTTCTGGCTTGGCGGCGGCGCGGTGATCAGCGCGTTCATCGCAGATCCGGCGGCGCGCGATGCGGCCTTGGCGTTCCTGCCCTATTGCGCGCTCGTGCCGCTGGTCGGTGTGTTTGCCTGGCAACTCGATGGGGCATTTATCGGCACGACCCAGGGCGCAGCACTGCGCTGGGCCGGGCTGGTCTCCATGGTCGGATACATTGCCACAGACATCGCCCTATCGAGCCCGTTTGGAAACACCGGAACCTGGATCGCTTTTGTATCGCTGTATCTTTGGCGCGCCGCCGCCCTGGCGCTGTTCTGGCCGAGACTGATGGCGGCGGTCAGCCCGTCGTCAGTTCCGCCAGCATCCGTTTGACCAATCCGGGGCCGTCATAAACCAGGGCGCTATAGAGTTGCACGGCCTGGGCGCCGGCTTGCAGCTTGGCGCGGACATCGCCTGCACTTGCGATCCCGCCAACACCGATCAGATCCAAAGCGCCGCCGACTTCACCGGCGAAACCGCGCAAAATCTCGGTCGATGGCGCCATGAGCGGAGCGCCTGAAAGCCCGCCCGCTTCCCCGCTTTGGTCGCTGGTCAGGCTATCAGGCCGGGCCAGCGTTGTGTTCGACACGATCAGACCGTGCAGATAGGGCGCCGCCTTCGCCGCGCTGGCAATCTCCGAGATCGCGGAATCGTCCACATCCGGCGCCACTTTCAGGAAAATGGGTCGGCGGCCCGATACGGTGACCATGGCCAGCGCCGCTTCCCCGCAATGCCCCAACAGGTCTTCCAGCGCGCCTTTGTCCTGAAGGCCGCGCAGGCCGGGCGTGTTGGGCGATGAAATATTCAGCGTGATATAGTCGGCATGGCTCCAGACCGCCTGGAGGCCTTCGACATAGTCGGCGATCCGGTCTTCGCTGGTTTTGTTGGCCCCGACATTGGCGCCTACGATCCCGGCGCCGTTCACATGAGCCGACAGGCGCGTGGTGAAATCGGCCAACCCACCATTGTTAAAGCCCATCCGGTTGATGACGGCGCGGTCTTGCGTGAGACGAAACAGGCGCGGGCGCGGGTTTCCGGCCTGGGGCTGCGGCGTGACCGTGCCACATTCCACAAAGCCGAAGCCATAGCGCAGCATCGCTTTGAACGCTTCGCCATTCTTGTCGAATCCGGCCGCCAGACCGATGGGATTGGGCAATTGAAGACCCGACACCGGCAGGGTCACCGCGAGTTCTGGCGGACTGGTGATCGCCACCGCAGGCACACCCATGCCGAGCGACAGAGCTTTCACCGTTGCGGTGTGGGCCGTCTCCGGTGGCAGGAGACGTACAGCGCGCGCGGCAAGGTCACTGAACGCCATTTCTCATCTCCGCTCGCCATGGGGCGCACCGTGTGAAGCAGGCTTTGATCAAATTTGCAATTCCCACGCGCAATTTGAGGGATTTCATCCCATGATAGGTTGATATTCCTATTAATATCCCTTAAGGATAACGCAGGATAAATGGCAGGTGCCACAAGCCTATGCGTCATCAAGACATTTGGAAGGGCATAGATGCTCTTGCCGCACGCCACGATTTGTCATCGTCCGGGTTGGCCAAACTTGCGGGCCTGGACCCCACCGCATTCAATCCCTCAAAACGGTTCAGCAAGGATGGTCGGCCACGCTGGCCGTCCACCGAAAGCCTGGCCGCGGCTCTGGTTGCGGTGGGGGCCGGGTTTGACGAATTCGCCCGCGTAGTGGAAGGGCGCATCGGCACCATCGCCCCGCTGATCGGCTTCGCAGAGGCCGGCAATCACGGCTATTTCGATGAAGCAGGGTTTCCCACCGGCCAGGGCTGGGACGAGATTCGCTTCCCGGGAATCAGCGATGAGGTGGTTTACGCCCTTGAAATATCTGGCGACAGCATGCAGCCCGCCTTCCGCCCGGGCGACCGGATCATTGTCGCCCCCGGTGCAGCCATCCGGCGCGGTGACCGTGTGGTGGCGCGCACTGAAGACGGTGAGGTGATGGCCAAGGAATTGGGACGTCGCAGTGAAAAACGTGTGGAGCTGTTGTCCCTCAATCCCGACTTCCCGTCCCGGTCGTTCACAACCGACCAGCTTGATTGGATGGCAAGAATTCTCTGGGTCAGCCAATAAATTGGCACAATTGGCCTTATAGGTGCGCCGCTTCGCTTATCGCTTGCCCAGATTTGCTGTGCCAAGCCACGATATGCGGGCCATGGAGGGCTTATGGACTGGGACAAGCTGAAATCGTTTCACGCCGCTGCAGAAGCAGGCAGTTTGACCGGAGCCGGCGAACGCCTTGGCATCTCCCAATCGGCTGTGTCGCGCCAGATTGCTGCGCTGGAGGAGTCTCTGACTGTGTCTTTGTTCCAGCGCCACGCCCGCGGTCTGGTGCTGACAGATGCCGGACACACGCTGTTTGGCTCAACACTAAAGATGACCGCCGCCGCCGCAACGGCAAATTCGGCCTTGCAGGATCAGCAAGAGACGCCCCAGGGCCGATTGATCGTCACCGCGCCGGTGGCGTTTGGGTCAACCTGGCTGGTGCCGCGTCTGGGCCGGTTTGTGGACACTTATCCGGATCTGAAGCTCGATCTGCGCCTCGATGATCGCGAATACGACCTTCTGAAACTGGAAGCGGAATGCGCGGTTCGGCTTTGGGCGGCTGACAAGGCCGATCTGATCCAGAGGAAACTCACGTCGCTGGCGACATCGCTTTACGCCGCCCCCTCTTATCTGGAGGCGCATGGGACACCGCAAACGCCGGAAGATCTCGATCATCATCGCATTATTGGATACCGCCAGGCTGATGCACCGTCGCAGATGCAGGTGATGAATTTCGCGCGGCAAGTCGGACGCGATGATCTGCCCCCACGTGAGGTGGCGTTGGAAGTGAACAATGTGTTCGCCATGCTGCGCGCCGTGGAGTCCGGGCTCGGCATTGCTGATGTTCCAGACTACATGGCCGCTACGGTGCCGGGCCTCGTGCGTCTGATGGAAGGGCGCATCGGTCCCCAATTCGACCTTTATTTCATCTATCCAAGCGATTTACGCCGTTCCAGCCGGATCGCAGCGTTTCGCAACTTCCTCACCGCGGAAATAGATGCCTTCAAAGCGGCCACTTAAGGCACGCGATTCCCGTATTTGGCGCAATGCAGCTATACGCCAGCGCATGGATTTCCATGCACGACAAACTTGTTTTGCGGGCGTAAAGGCTTAAATAGGGATTAAGCGACCTGGTTCCCCGCTTACCCGATCTTCGATTGGGCGTTTCCTCCCCATAGGAACCACACCTTCAGCCGGGCGCGTTTTCGCAGCCCGGCTTTTTCTTGCTGGCCGATCAGGTCAGCGCGGCGCAATAGCGCTGAATTCGCGCGAGCGCCTCTTGCAACGCGTCTGTGGACGTTGCGTACGAAATACGAAACGCCGGAGACAAGCCAAACGCTGCACCATGTACGACAGCCACAAGTTCGGTTTCCAGCAAATCCTGGGCGAAGGCTTCGTCCGTATCGATCACCCGGCCGCTTGGGCTCGTCTTCCCGATCACGCCGGCGCAGTCAGGGTATACATAGAACGCCCCGCCCGGCGTCTGGCAATTGATCCCGTCGCAGGCGTTCAAACCGGCCACAACCATGTCGCGGCGCGTCTTGAACACCGCATTCCGCTCTTCCAGAAAGCCGTGATCTCCATTCAGCGCTTCAACCGCGGCCCATTGGCTGATTGAGCTGGGATTAGACGTCGACTGACTCATCACCTTGCGCATGGCGCCGATCAGCCATTCCGGTCCGGCCGCATAGCCGATCCGCCAGCCGGTCATAGCATAAGCCTTCGACACACCGTTCATGGTCAATGTGCGGTCATACAAGGATGGCGTCACCGCCGCGATGGTGGAATAGATCAGGCCATCATAAAGAAGGTGTTCATACATATCATCGGTCAACACCATCACCTGCGGATGGCGTTCCAGCACGGCACCAAGCGCAGCCAGTTCTGCCTCTGAATACACAGCACCGGTGGGGTTGGACGGCGAGTTGAGCACCAACCATTTGGTTTTCGGCGTAATGGCGCTCTCAAGGGCGTCCGGCGACAGTTTGAAGCCTGTGTTCGGCCCGCACGACACCACGACCGGTTCACCGCCACACAGCCGCGCCATTTCAGGATAGCTGACCCAGTAGGGCGCTGGGATCACCACTTCATCGCCAGGTGACAGGGTGGAAATAAACGCGTTGAAGATCACCGGCTTGCCGCCCGGTGAAACATTCACCTGTGACGGCGTGTAGGCCAGCCCATTATCACGCTTGAATTTGGCGCAAATCGCCTCTTTGAGTTCCAAAATACCATCGGCTGGGGTATATTTGGTTTTGCCAGCCTCGATGGCCGCAATGCCGGCAGCTTTGATGTGATCTGGCGTGTCGAAATCCGGCTCACCCGCGCCAAGTCCGATCACATCCTTGCCGGCCCGTTTCAGCTCCGAAGCCTTTGTGGTCACGGCAATCGTGGCGGACGGTTGCACGCGCTGAATGGCGTCGGAAAGGTAAGGCTGGGACATGGTGGTCTCCTTGGGTTTCAGCCCGTCATAGAAGAGGCATTAAAAAGGAGCAATGCGGGCGAGTCTTGAAAATCCGACAGGTTCTCTCAACCGCATCTTAAGTGCGTTTTGGCATCAATGGCGTTGAATGGTTTGGAGGGGTGTTTCAGGAGCTTTCGACCAATGTCAGCCGTGAATGATACCCTTGGGGATGCAGAACGCGAGTTCATCGAAGTTTTAGGCGAACTTGAACAAATCCTGTCCAGCCTTACCCCGACCCAGCGGGTTTTTGGACTGTGCGCTTTCTGCCTCGTACTGTTGTGGATAATGATGCACAAATCAGCCAAAAAGCAGAAACAAAACCAGCCGCAGACCAATAGCGGCTTGTTCAAGCAGTTTGGCATGGCGCTGTTTCTGGTGGTGCTGTTTGGCGCCGGAATCGGCGTGATATTTGTACCATTTGCTGCCGGGATAGAGCTCTTCACCTAGCAGCGCGGGCCACCCTGCCCTAATTTACGCCCATGGCTGATCCGACTCGCACCGCTTCGCCGCCGCGCCGCGGCGTTGACGTGATCAAAGACAATCTCTCACGACTGCCTGGCAAGCCCGGCGTGTACCGCATGATCGGCGCCGACACGGAAGTGCTGTATGTCGGCAAGGCGAAGAACCTGAAAAACCGGGTGGGCAACTATGCCCGCATAGGGGGCCACAGCCAGCGCATCGCGCGGATGATTTCGCTCACGGCCGCGATGGAATTCGTGGTGACTGAGACCGAGACAGAAGCGCTGCTTCTGGAAGCCAATTTGATCAAACGGTTCAAGCCGCGCTTCAACATTCTGCTGCGCGACGACAAGTCGTTTCCCTACATTCTCATCCGCCGGGATCATGACGCGCCCCAAATCCTGAAGTATCGCGGCGAAAAGCGCGACCGCGGCGACTATTTCGGCCCGTTTGCCAGCGCCAACGCCGTGATGCGCACGCTGGATACACTGCAGAAAGCCTTCCTGCTGCGAACGTGCGAAGACAGCGTATATGCGGTGCGCTCACGCCCTTGCATGCTGCACCAGATCAAGCGTTGCTCGGCGCCATGTACCGGCGAGATCTCGATCGAAGACTACCAAACGCTGGCTGACCAGGCAGCGCTGTTCCTACGTGGAAAATCCGTCGAGCTTCAAAGCCAGCTCGCGCAGGAAATGGAAACAGCAGCGGACGCAATGGAGTTTGAAACCGCCGCCCGCTTGCGAGACCGAATCCGAGCGCTCAGCGTGGTGCGCGCCAGCCAGGATGTGAACCCGGAAGGCATCGAAGAGGCCGATGTGTTTGCCATTGCCCGCGATGGCGGCGCGTCCTGCGTCCAGGTCTTCTTTATTCGCGCCGGCCAGAATTGGGGCACATCGGTACACTTCCCGCGCCACGAAGATGACCAGTCCGACGAAGAAATCCTCGCCGCGTTCCTGGTGCAATTTTATGACAAACGCCCGGCGCCGCGTCTGATCCTGACGAGTGAAGACCCCGATCAATGCCAGCTGATCCAGGAGGCACTGGAACTGCGCGCCGCTCACAAGGTCGAGATGCGCACGCCCCGGCGCGGCAGCAAGAAGGATCTGGTCGGCGAAGCGCACCGCTCTGCCCGCGAGGCACTGGCGCGCAAGCTTGCAGAGGCAGCCAGCCAGGCGCGGCTGCTGAAAGAAGTTCAGAAGACGTTCGACCTGCCGCGCGAACCACGCCGGATCGAGATTTACGACAACTCCCACATCCAAGGCTCAAACGCGGTCGGCGGCATGGTCGTGGCCGGGTCTGACGGCTTCGACAAACAGCAATATCGCAAGTTCAACATTAAGGATGAAGAGCTAGAGCCTGGCGACGATTATGGCATGATGCGCGAAGTGATGCGGCGCCGGTTCTTACGCCTGTTGAAAGAGCGCGATGAGGCCGAGAAGCCTTTGGCAGATCTCGACACATACCCAGACCTCGTCCTGATCGATGGCGGGTTGGGCCAGCTCAACGTGGTTCAGGACACCCTCAAAGAGCTGGACCTCGGTCCCGATGATATTACGCTCGTTTCGATTGCCAAAGGACCAGATCGCAATGCCGGGCGCGAGAAATTCTTCCGTCCCAGCAAGGCGCCGTTCCAGCTGCCGCCAAATGCACCGGTGCTGTATTATCTTCAACGCCTGCGCGACGAGGCCCACCGCTGGGCCATTGGCGCCCACCGGGCCAAACGATCAGCCGACATCAAGAAAAGCCCGCTGGATGAGATTGATGGCATCGGCCCGACGCGCAAGAAGGCCCTGCTCCACCGGTTTGGCTCAGCCCGCGGTGTGGCGCGGGCCAAGCTGTCAGACATTCAGCAGGTCGACGGCATCAATGCGGCCCTGGCTGAGCGCATCTATGGTCATTTCCATAGCGGCTAGCGCCTAGCCCAGTGCTTCAATCGCAGCATCGATCCGGCCGTTTTCACGGTCCAGCACAGCTGCCACCTGGGCGCGCTGTTCAATGGCAAGCCAGAGGCCCTGAACCTGAACATCAACAATTTTCCACTCACCATCGCGATTCAATACACGCCAGCGCACCGTTTCAGGCGCAACGCCTGGAAGCGAAACTTGCGTGGTGACGATGGAATCCCGCGCGCTGCGATCGTTGGAACCGGTCACACGGATTGTGGCGCCTTCAAATCGATGGGCATGGTCGCTGAACGTCTGCTCCAGAAAGCCGGTAAATGCGCTTTTGAACTGGTCAAAAGCGACGTCATCAATCGACGCTTTATGGCGGCCCAGCGCAAAGCTGGCGATGGCGTGGCTATCGACCATTTCAGTCAGTTCATCTGGCGTCAAATCACCGGCGGCCAGTTCGCTGGCAGCATTTTTGATCAGAGCTTCAGCTTCGGGCCCGGCGGTCGCCGTACCCGCAACGGCCAGCACGGCCAGGGAAACAAGTGCTGTTCTCAACATCGATCTACTCCAGATCAATCAAATAGTGTGCACCAGAGATAGGTCTCCGGCGCCCTGCAATAACGCTGCCGTCTTGCATAGGATTCCTGCGAAACCGGAATGAATTGTGGCGGGAACGCGACGACTTTCCGGATTTAGGTAAATGAACGGAAAACGGCGCGGCCAAAATCTGACCGCGCCGCTTTACAATGTGTTCGCAGTTTCGCCTTTGCGAGTTTATTTCCGCCAGACCGCTGCCATGGCGGGATCTTCTTCCTCGCCGGTATATTTGCGGGTCTCGGCGCGGCCCACGACCATGTGGTGCACCTCATCGGGGCCATCCGCCAGGCGCAACGTGCGCTGGCCCGCATACATGCGCGAGAGTGGTGACCATTGTGACACGCCTGTGGCGCCATGGATTTGAATCGCATCGTCAATGATCTGGCACACGCGCTCTGGCACCATGGCCTTGACCATGGAAATCCAGACGCGGGCTTCGGCATTGCCAAGCACATCCATCGCCTTGGCGGCCTTCAACACCATCATACGCATGGCTTCAATTTCGATCCGCGCGCGCGAAACTTTCTCAAGATTGCCACCCAGCTTGATCAGATCGCGACCAAAAGCCTGACGCCCCATGCCGCGAACAACCATTAGTTCCAGGGCCTTTTCCGCAGCGCCAAGCGAACGCATGCAGTGGTGAATGCGGCCAGGGCCGAGTCGCAACTGGCTGATTTCAAAGCCGCGACCTTCGCCGAGCAGGATATTTTCCTTCGGCACACGAACATTGTCGAACACGATGTGCATATGGCCGTGGGGCGCGTCATACTCGCCAAACACCTGCATGCCATCCAGGATTTTTACACCGGGCGTGTCGATCGGCACCAGGATTTGAGACTGCTGCTTGTGGGGCGCCGCATCGGGGCTGGTTTTGACCATGGTGATCATGATCTTGCAGCGTGGGTCGCCGGCGCCGGAAATGTAGAATTTCTCGCCATTGATGACCCACTCATCGCCGTCGAGCACGGCAGACGTCGAGATGTTCTTGGCGTCTGATGATGGAATCCCAGGCTCTGTCATGGCGAAAGCAGAGCGGATCTTGCCTTCCAGCAACGGCTTCAACCACTCTTCCTTTTGGGCGGGTGTGCCGACGCGCTCAAGCACTTCCATATTGCCAGTATCGGGAGCCGAGCAGTTCATGGTCTCAGACGCCATCGGGTTGCGGCCAAGCTCAGCGGCGATATAGGCATAGTCCAGGTTTTTCAGGCCTTCGCCGGTCTCCGCATCGGGAAGGAAGAAGTTCCACAGCCCTTGAGCCTTGGCCTCATCCTTGGCTTTCTCAAGCACTTCAAGCTGGCCGGGCGCATAGGACCAGATGTCGGTCTTGCCTTTGCCAAGCCGTTCGAATTCCTCATACATGGGCTCGACGGTCTCAGTGATGAATGTCTTGACGTGGTCAAAGAGAGGCCGCGCCTCGTCCGACATTCGAAGGTCGAACAGGTCGTCGTTCAACTCCCCTGCTCCGGCTTCAGTATAAGGCATGCGCGTCTCCCGATTTCTTATGGTGTGGCGTTTTGTGAATAGTAATCCAAGGTAGGCCCCAGGGAAACCGAAACCGATGCGTGACGCCGGGTGAGGTGCGGCAGCGTATCAGTCGTTTCGTAATGTCCCGGACAATAGCGGCCCAGCAGGACCATGAACCTCCACGCTAGACCCCTGCCTGGGCAATTGCGTCGCATCACCGGTATGCGCTTGCAGTTTCAATTCAGCTTCGTCACCACGGTTGGTCAACGGACCGATGGCCACCCCATCGACATGGACGATGAGGCCACCTGGCACGGGCGGGCCACCATCGCGGGTTTCCACCTCCGCTTTAAAGGTCCAGCGCGCATCTTCCCACGCCTCAAACTCCGCTTCGCCATGATAAGGCGATGCCGGGTCAACCGGCGCAAGGCGCGGTTCAATGTCGGTAACCTTGGCAGGGGCCTTGGGTCCACCGCTGAACAGGGATTTCAACAAGTTGAACATCTCGTGTCCTCATAGAAATATCCATGATGGAATCACCCTACCACACTGACCATGACCACGCTCGCCGCCCTTGTTATCCTCGCCGCTAGCGCGGTCACAGCCTTCATTTCGGGCATATTCGGCATGGCGGGCGGGCTGATTTTGATGGGCGTGCTTATCGCCCTTCCCTCGGTCAGCGTGGCCGAAGCGATGATCATCCATGGTGGCATCCAGCTGTTTGCAAATGGCTGGCGTGCATTCCTTCTTCGAGACGACATCGATTGGACAGCAATGCGGCGCTATTCGAGCGGCGCCGCCATCGGGCTGTGCGCCTTGTTTGCGGTGACGTGGCAACCCAACAAGCAGATGGTCTACCTGTTTCTGGGCCTCACACCGCTGTTGATCTGGCTGCCGAAAGACAGGCTCCACCTCGACATTCAACGCCGCCGCGACGCCATCAGCGCCGGGATTCTGGTTCAGATATTGAACACGCTGGCCGGTGTCGCTGGCCCGCTGCTGGATCTGTTCTTCGTGCGAAACGCGATGACACGGCAAGAGATTGTCGCCACGAAATCGATGACCCAGGCGCTCAGCCATGTGATCAAGATGGCGTTCTGGAGTGTGCCTGTCGTCACTGCAGCGGGATGGGGGGCGTTGCCGCCGCTCTGGTTTTTTGCTGCCGCGATTCCCATCGCCATGGCCGGAACCTGGCTCGGCGGGCGCGTGTTGGAGGTGATGTCGGACGTGAACTTCAAGGCCTGGATGAAGTGGTTAGTCACAGCCATCGGCGCGGTGATGCTCCTGCGCGCAGCCGGGGTGTATTGAAACGGTAACCTTCTGGCGTTACGTCATACCCATGGAATTGCTACGCGCCATTCAGCTCACGACACGAACTCGCCCGGGTGCGTGAACCGCCCAAGTTGGCGGGCCAACCGGCCGCGCGCACCCTTTACCCCCCCGCATTCCCCTGACCCAGCCGGCGCTGCCAGCGATGAGACGGTGGGCAACGCGCCCAACTCACGCTAAGCGAGCTCTGGCAACCCGCATGAAGACTGTTCCATGATAGACGTTACGCTCCCTGATGGCTCGAACCGCGAATACGAAGACGGTGCCTCCGCTTTCGATGTCGCCGAGTCGATTTCCAAATCCCTCGCCAAAAAGGCCCTTGCTGCCCGTGTAAACGGTGAATTGCGCGACCTCACACGTGAATTGCCTGCCAAGGCAGATGTCGCCATCATCACTGACAAGGACGAAGATGGCCTTGAGCTGATCCGCCACGATGCCGCCCATGTGCTGGCCCAGGCGGTTCAGGCGCTGTTTCCCGGCACGCAAGTCACGATCGGCCCCGTCATCGATGATGGCTTTTACTATGACTTCGCCCGCGCCGAGCCGTTCTCCACGGAGGATTTCGAGAAGATCGAAGCCAAGATGGCCGAGATCATCGACGCTGATTATCCGCTGATCCGAGAGGTGTGGGAGCGCAATGACGCCATCGCCCATTTCAAAGGCATCGGCGAAGATTATAAGGCTGAACTGATTTCAGACCTGCCAGAAGGCGAGGAGATCACGATCTATCGCCAGGGCGACTGGTACGACCTTTGCCTCGGCCCACACCTGCCGTCGACAGGGAAAATCCCCAAAGCGTTCAAGCTGATGAAGTTGGCAGGTGCGTATTGGCGCGGCAACAGCAACAATGAAATGCTGCAGCGCATCTACGGTACGGCTTGGCGCAATGAGAAAGAGCTGAAAACCCATCTCACGCGCCTGGAAGAGGCTGAAAAGCGTGATCACCGCAAGCTGGCCAAGGTGATGGACCTGTTCCATATGCAGGAAGAGGGTCCCGGCTCCATTTTCTGGCACCCCAAGGGCTGGACGCTGTTTCAAAATCTGATCGCCTATATGCGCCGGCGCCAGGATCAGGCCGGCTATGTGGAGATCAATACGCCTGACCTGCTCGACTATTCCCTGTGGGAGACGTCGGGCCACGCTGAAAAATTCGGCGAGAACATGTATTCCACGGTGATGCCAGATGAGCGGAAGTATGCGCTCAAACCGATGAACTGCCCCGGAGGTGTGCAGGTCTACAATCACGGCCAACGCTCCTATAAAGAGCTGCCCCTGCGCATGGCTGAGTTTGGCAAAGTCCACCGGTATGAACCCTCCGGCGCGCTACATGGCATGATGCGCGTGCGCCATTTTACGCAGGATGATGCCCACATTTTCTGCACGCCAGAACAGCTGCAGGAAGAGTGCTTGACCATCGTTGATCTGGTCTTGGACATCTATAAGGATTTCGGCTTTGAAGATGTACGGATCAAATTCTCCGATCGTCCGGAAGCCCGCATCGGCGATGATGCGGTTTGGGACAAGTCCGAAGCCGCGCTGAAACATGCGCTGGAGGCCACGGGCCTGCCCTTTGGCTACAATCCCGGTGAAGGCGCGTTTTACGGGCCGAAACTGGAATTTGTCTTGCGCGATGCCATCGGCCGAGATTGGCAGTGCGGCACGCTTCAAGTGGACTTCAACCTGCCCGAGCGGTTTGACGCCACCTATGTGGGTGATGATGGCGACGATCACCGCCCTGTCATGCTGCACCGCGCGCTGTTCGGCTCTCTAGAACGCTTCACGGGCATCCTGATTGAGCATTATGCTGGCGCGTTCCCGCTCTGGCTGGCGCCAGTGCAGATCGTGGTCGCAACCATCACGTCAGAGGCGGACGCTTACGCTGAAGAGGCCGCCAAAGCCCTGCGTGCGGCGGGCCTGCGAGTCGAGACCGATCTTCGCAATGAGAAGATCAACTACAAGGTCCGCGAGCACTCGCTTCAGAAAGTGCCGATCATCGCCGTGGTCGGTGCCCGCGAAGCCGAAGAGCGCAAACTGGCGCTGCGCCGGTTTGGCTCGAAGGCCCAGGAGATCGTGACGCTAACCGAAGGCACTGCCGCGCTAGCAGACGAGGCTCTCGCGCCAGACCTGAAACGGGCGCAATCTGAATAGTGCGATGCCACGCGCCATGTTAGTCACGGCGCGTGGCTCAACCCTTTATTCCCCCATGTGACAACGCGATCATCCGCGCAGAGCCGTGCCCGCGCGCGGCAGACCGGGAGATCCAAGACAGCCGCAAACGTTGGGTGCTCGCCGCCTGCGTTCTTGCCTCGTCGATGGCGTTCATTGACGGCTCTGCACTGACCGTTGCGCTGCCCGCACTGCGCGCCGATTTCGAGGCCAGCCTGCAAGGGGTGCAATGGGTCATCAATGCCTATGTCCTTGCACTGGCCGCGCTAACGCTGATCGGCGGCGCCATGGCCGACCTATACGGCCGGGCCCGCATATTGATTGCCGGTTGCGTAGTGTTTGCCGCGGCATCAGTCGCCTGCGCGCTTGCGCCTTCCATCGATGCGCTGATCGCTGCCCGTCTCGCCCAGGGGATTGGCGCCGCGCTGGTCACCCCTGCCAGTTTGGCGCTGATCGGAGAGACTTATCCCGAAGAGGAACGCGGCGCGGCCATCGGCGTTTGGGCGTCAGCCTCAGCCCTGACAACGGCGGGTGGGCCGCTGCTGGGCGGCTGGCTGACGGTGGAATTTGGCTGGGAGGCAGTGTTCTGGATGAACCCACCACTAGCCGCAGCAGCGATCGCAGTTCTGGTTTGGAAGGCGCCGCCAGGTCTACGTAAACCGGGACAATTGGATTGGTTGGGCGGGGTGTGGCTGGCGCTGGCGCTCGCGCTCCTGGCTTACGGCCTCTCAAATCTGTCGCCAGGAGAAGGCGCCGAGCCAGAACAACACAACGCCTCTGCAACGTCCGCCTTTCCCATTATTTTTGCGTCTATCGCCTTGTTGCTGGGCTTGTTCTTTCAGCAGCGACGCGCAGCACACCCCATGCTGGCGCCAGATTTATTCAGATCTGCAGACTTCAGTTGGCTGAACCTTGCCACCTTGCTGATGTATGCGGGCCTATCGCTGATGTTTTTTCTTGTTCCGTTCCAGATGATTGAGGATCGCGGCTTGTCGCCCACGCTGGTGGGTCTGACATTCCTGCCGTTTACGCTGTGTGTTGGGCTTCTGTCTCGCTATGCTGGCCATGCGGCTGACAGGTTTGGCGCGCGCCCTGTCATGATGACCGGCGCTGGCCTGGCTGCCTTCGGGCTGGCTGGCCTTTCGGTATTCATCCAGCAGACGCTTGTCATTGGCGTACTGATCCCGATGACGATCATCGGCCTCGGCTTTGCGGCCCTGGTAGCGCCGCTGACCGCCAGCGTCATGGCGAGTGTGACCGAAGAAGATACCGGGCTCGCCTCTGGCCTCAATAACACGGCCAGCCGGGTTGCCCAGTTGATCGGGGTCGCAGCAGCAGCGGCCATCGCACCCCAGGCGGGTGGTTATGGGCTGGGATACGCTGGCGCCGCGCTTTTGTGCGTGGGTGGTGGCGCTGCATTCTGGATGGTCAGAACGAACGCAGCCCCTTCAATTTAGCCGCGACGGCGCCGGTCGACCACGTTTTCGCGCCGGTCCAACACGCTTTCAGCGCGGTCGAACCGATCCTCGATCACATCAAGGCGACCGTAGTCGATAGCTTCATCGCGGATGCTTTCACGCCGGTCCACGCGGTCTTCAAACCGGTCGAAGCGATTTTCCGCAAGATCTGCCCGGCTGCCTTGCTCAATGTGGCCGTTGAACTCGGCCCGGTCGAGACGCCGGTCCAGCGCGCCCAGGCGTTCGGCTGGCAGGCGATGGCGATGAACCCCATCTTCGGTGTCAGCCAGTGCGGCTGGGGCGAAGCTGATGCCCAGAACGGCGGCAACTGAAATGGCTTTCCACATGCGATCCTCCATATCTTGTCGCATTCCAATAAACGGGGCGCGCGGTCAATTCCGTCGAAAAAACTCCGTGAACGGACATTCATCTGTTGCGGCGTGATCTCGCCAATGCATCAGTGCGCATCTGGACCGCTCCAAAACCCCGCGCTAGAGCGGACAGGTCGGCAATTCAGCCGCGGCGTGGTGTTCCATGATTTTTGCTCCGATCTTTGCTGGTTTGATGGCACTTTGGCCGCCCATCAGCTTTCTGGGCGCTCTGGGATACACACCACTGCTGGTCTTAAGCGCCGTTTTCGCCGCGCCCTTTGTCCGCTTTTCCTTTTCGCCGCGCACTTATGTCGTGCTGGTCATGGCATTTGTGATCTGGGCCAATGTGACCTGGGCGTGGTCAGCAGCGAACACGGACCCCTGGATCACGGGTCACATCTTGAGCGATAGCTTTGCCATCAAGGCGGGTGGATTGAGGCTTTTGTTCCTGGTGACCGGCGCCGGTATCCTGATCAGCGCCATGCTTCGCATCGCCCAGGGTCGTCCTCGCCGGGCGGCTGGCGCGCTGGTCATCTATTTCGTCCTTCATGGTTTGATCGTGTTCGCCCTGCCCTGGACGCAGGATGTTCTGATCGACTATTTCTACGAAGGCACGTTCGAAGACATGCGAAACGCAGAGATGCACATTCTGCGCAACGCCAACGGCTTTGCCATGGCCTTGGCGGTCCTTGTGGCCTGGGCGTGGTCCAAGGGGCACATTTCGAGCGCTGTCGGCGCCGGGATGGTGGTGGTCGCACTGGCCAGCTTCGTTTTGCTGGGCTCACTCAGCGCGGTCGTGGCGGTCTTCACAATGGTGCTCGCCATCGGTATTGCGCGCCTGCTTCCCAAACGTGGCTTCAAGGTATTGTTTGGCGCTGCTGGTCTGATGGTCCTGTTTACCCCGGCTGTGCTGGCAAACATCGCCAATCTGATAAAAATGCTGGGTCTTGAGCTACCCGCCTCGACCCACGCAAGGGCCTATGCATGGCATGTGGTGGGTGAAAAAATCCTCGAAAAGCCACTGTTGGGTCACGGTCTGGAAGCCAGCAGCACGTGGCACGAAACCTATGCCACACGTCCCGAATGGCTCGCGGACGCTGGCGCGCGCGGAGAAAACATGATCGCGTGGGGCCAATATCAGATCGTTCCAGGTCACACCCACAACATGGCCATGGAAATCTGGTCGGAGACGGGCGTTATCGGCGCCGCACTCGCCGCATTCGCCTTGATTTCGCTGGGCTGGCGTCTGCCTTCGCCCCAGCAAATGGCAACACCGCTATGGGTGGCGGCCGCAGGCCTGTTCGGCACGGCGCTGCCTGTATTCTGCTTTTCCTACAGCGCGTGGAATGATGCCGTTTGGGCGGGACTCATTCTGCTGTCAGCCTCGGCAATCCTGATCGCAAAGGCCGAGCCCGCCAACCGGCTACCCATGCAATGACAGCGCGTGTGACAGCAATCGTGGTCAGCTACCATACGGGCTGGCGGCTCAGGGATTGTCTGAATGCGCTCAAGAGCGACCCCGAAGTGGATGAGATTATCCTCGTCGACAATGGTAATCCGCCAGATGATACCGCATGGATTGATGCGTTCGTCGCACGCACCGAACATCTTCATCTGCTCAGACCCGGCCGGAATCTCGGTTTTGGCGCGGCCAACAATCTCGGCGCCGCGAGCGCCCATGGCGATCTACTGGTGTTCATCAACCCCGATGCCATGATCCGACGCGGCTCTGTTTCGGCCTTCAAGGACGCGCTTGCGAGCCGCACAAGCCCTGCGCTGGTTGGTGGAAAAATCTTCGGGCTGGATGGTCGCGAACAACGCGGCGCCCGCCGACGCGATCTTACCTGGACGACGGCGATCGGCCTGCAGCGATGGACGCTTCAGGATACCCCGCCGCCCGCCGGCCCGGTGCCCATGCCGGTCATCTCCGGAGCGTTCTTCGCCATGTCCAAGGTCGATTTTGAAATCGTGGACGGGTTCGATGAACGCTATTTCCTACACGTGGAAGATGTTGATCTGTGTCGGCGCGTGCGCGCTGCAGGCGGCAGTGTGATCTACCAGCCCCGAGCAGCTGCGCTCCACTTCAGCGCAACCTCTGACGCTCGAGGCACCATTGTCGCCCGACACAAGGCCGACAGTTTGGGCACCTATTTCAAAACCTGGGCGCACGGTCCGGTGGACCGACTTATCAATGCGATCCTGCTGCCGCTGCTCACCTTTTGGGTGCGGCGGGGTTAAGCCGGAAACGGACCAGCCTTGGCCAGATTGCTGCTCACAGGGTGGCCGAGCGCGCCTTCCAGCCAATTGGCCGTGTCGATCATCGCGGCAAGGTCGATCCCGGTTTCAAAACCGGCACGGTGAAGCAGGTACAGCACGTCTTCGGTCGCCACATTGCCGGTTGCGGCCGGTGCGAACGGACATCCGCCAATTCCGCCACAACTGGCATCAACGATCGTAACACCTTCATCGATGGCAGCCACCACATTGGCGAGCGCCTGACCGCGCGTATCGTGGAAATGCGCCCTTAGTGCGAGATTGGGCGCGGCGGCGCGCACGATGGCAAACCGTTCGCGCACGTCCCAGGGTGTGGCCACGCCAATCGTATCGCCAAGCGCCAGTTCACCGGCGCCGGTACTGGCCGCAGCAGCCGCCAACTCGCCGAGTATGGCTGGATCAACATCGCCATCATAGGGGTCGCCAAACGCCACGCTGATGGTGGCTGACAAGGGGATGCCGGCCTCGATCACAAGCGGCGCGCACAGAGCCAGTCGCTCTGCCGATTGCTCGGGTGTCATGCCTTGGTTGCGCTCACCAAAACCGTTTGACGCCACCATCACAAAGTTGATCTCATCGGCCTGCGCATCGATGGCACGGCGCACGCCCTTTTCATTCAGCGCCAATGCGATGTGACAGGCGCGACCGGTTCGATCCAGACGCCGAAACACGTCGGCGCTATCGGCCATTTTCGGCACGGCCTTGGGAGACACAAAACTCCCGGACTCCATCCGGCGCACGCCGGCTGCGTCCAGTCGGGCAATGAATTCGAGTTTCTGGTCAACGGTCAGATTGGCCGGGTCGTTCTGCAGGCCATCACGGGGGCCAACTTCGACAATCTCTATGAAAGGGCGGGTCATGGAGGCGTTGTAGTCCTCCCCACGGGCAAAGAAAACGCCCCGCCGGGATCAATGGCAGGGCGCATCAGATTCAAAGCCTAGAACTTGCGGGAATAGGCAATGGTGAAGGCATCGGCCTCCAGGTCTTCAATGTCATAGCGAGTGTAGTCCACGCGGATGCCATTGACGCCGTTGAAATGGTACTCCCCTCCCACGCCATACCCGGCGCCGGTTTCAGAATCGCTTTCACTGACGGTCACACCGCCACCGGTGGCTTCAGCTTCAACTTCAGCATTGACCAGCCCAGCGCGCGCAAACACGGTGAATCCTTCGCCGAGCGGGGCCTGAACCCGGCCATAGGCGCCGACCAGGTAGTTCAGGCCAACGGATACATCGGTACCGCCAACAGCGACGTCTTCATCCCGAATACCAAACGCCAGCTCGCCTTCGGCGGCCAGAAATTCGGAGAACTTATAGCCGCCATGTGCCACGATCGACCCGAGATCGGCCTCAACGCCGTCTTCGTCGATATTGATGAACTGATAGCCGACATCACCATAAAAGCCGGTGTCTTCGGCGAGGGCCGGAGCGGCGGCGATGGCGAGAGCTGCGAGAGCGGAAAGTGCTAGTTTCATGGATCTATCCTTGGGCCCATGGGGTGAGTGTCAGTGCCCCGGTCTGACCGGAACAGGGCCGTTATCCGCGCCGAACTGTGACAAGATTGGGGCAAGATTCACCGCTAAAACCGGGCAAGCACATGGTGTGTTCAAAACTCCACGACTCGTTAAATAAAATTGCTATTTTTCCCAATAAAAACAGTATACTATTACAATTTCGTCATATGAAATGATGGTCAGATTTGGCGGCTTGGTCGCAATCAGATAAGGGAGGCTCATGACCAAGTCTTTCCCACCCCCACTGCCGGGTTCCGAGCAGGACGAAGCGCGCGAGCTGCGGCCCCGTTTTGATGATAACGGCCTGATTGCCGCCATCGCCCAGAACTGTGAGACTGGCGACGTCCTTATGCTTGCTTGGATGAATGCCGACGCCCTTCAGGCGACGCTGGACACCGGCAAAGCGACCTTTTGGTCGCGGTCACGCGGCGCCCTTTGGGTGAAGGGTGAAACCTCCGGCCATGTAATGGATGTGGAAGAAGTTCGCATCGATTGTGATCAGGATGCCGTGCTTTTGCTTGTGCACCCCAAGGGGCCAGCTTGCCACACGCATCGGGTGAGTTGTTTCTACAGGTTCGCGCAGGACGCGAATGGTCGGCTTGGGAATACGCCGGAATCTGATAAGGGAACCGCCTAATTGAGGTCAGCCGCAAGGTCGGCCTGGGCAGCTGGGGGATATCCCATGCACAACAAACTGGCCGCGCTCAGCGCAACTTTGGTCCTGATGGCCTGCGGAAATCCCTCGCCACCTTCACCGCCCCCGCCGCCAGCGGAGCCCGAACCGGCTTCAACGCCCATTGGAGCAGCTGCTGAGCGCCTGGAACTGCACGTCTTCAACTGTGGCACGATCGAGGTGTCTGACCTGGACGTGTTTTCCACAGCCGGCGACTATGCTGGCACCAACGACCTGTTCACAAATTCCTGTTTCCTGGTGCGCCACCCCGAAGGCGACCTGCTTTGGGACGCGGGACTGCCGGGCATTCTGGCAGCCACCGACGCACAGGAACAAGGTGTGTTCACCGTGTCGCTGGACACCACGCTGACCGAGCACCTGCGCGAGCGCGGCCTCACACCCGCTGATGTGGATTATCTCAGCATCTCCCACAGTCATTTCGACCATGTCGGCCAGGTTGACCAGTTCACGGGCGCAAAGTGGCTGGTTCATGAGTCGGAACTGGCAGCCATGTTCCCACCCGACACTGTCGACGGCGCAGCCGAAACCGGCGCGCAATTTACCGCTTTCGGCGACTTTGAGCGTCAGGTCTTTACCGGCGAGCTGGACGTGTTTGGCGATGGCCGCGTGGTGATCTTCCCCACACCCGGGCATACGCCGGGACACACCTCGCTCCAGGTCACGCTGGAGGACACCGGCACGGTTTTGCTGACCGGAGATCTTTATCACCGCGCAGAAAGCCGAGAGCTGAAACGTGTGCCGCGGTTCAATTTCGACGAAGCGCAAACCCAGGCGTCAATGGACGCGTTCGAAGCGCGCGCCGAAGCGTTGAACGCCCTGGTGATCATCCAGCACGAGCCGGGCGACGTGTTCCCACTGGCTGACGTCCTACGATAAGAACAAACGGGTCAGTCCGAAGGGGCGACCGTCAATTGGCGCTAGTCTTCCCGCTCGGCCCAGACCTTGAGGATATGATGGGCCACGGCCATGGGCGGAGGGCAGAAATAACGCGGATGCTGGCCCGCCAGCATCTGGCGCACCTCTTCCCGGCTGATCCAGGCCGCGTACTCCAACTCATCTTGCTCGACTGAAATCTCCTCGGTGTCCGCCGGTAAGATCAGCCCCATCATCAGCGAAGACGGAAACGGCCAGGGCTGGCAGAACAGGTATTCCGCCTTGGCGGGGTCCGCCTTGATACCAGCTTCTTCTTCCAGTTCGCGCGTTGCAGCTTGCTCCACGGTTTCGCCCGGCTCAACAAAGCCTGCCAGCGCTGAGACAAACCCATCTGGCCACCCCGCATTGCGCCCCAGCAGGCATTTATGCCCGCGCACCGCAAGCATAATTGCCACCGGATCCGTGCGCGGCCAGTGTTCAGCGCCGCAGGACGGGCAGGCGCGCTTCCAGCCGGCCTCCACAGAATCCGATGCAGCCCCGCAATTGGAACAAAAGCCATGCCTACCATGCCATTCAAACAGCGATCGTGCCGTTGACGCCAGATTGGCCTCCAGCGCGGGCAACGTCTGCACCGCCCCGCGCATATCCTCAAAATCGGCCAATCCCTCCAGCGCAGACGCCGTCAGGTCAAACTCTACAGGCAGATTGACGGCAAATATCGGCGCACCGCGCGTGTCCACCCCCAGGAACAGGTTCGCCGCACCGGGCGCCAGGGAGAAGGCCTCTGGTCCCATCCAGAACAAGGGCCGTTCTGGCCCATGCCGCGTTCGACCAAATCCAACCGGCGCACCGTTCGGCCCCTCCAGCAGGGGCTCTCCGCCCCGAAGCGCCAGAACCAGCACATCGCCGCGCCCGCGCGCCTCGGCCAGCCACGCTGCATCGCTGCGATGATGGGCGGCGCGGTTTACCGGCTTGGCCGCCAGCGGCATGTCATTGGATGTCGGCATCACTTTCCCTCCGCCTGCCCACACATAGTGTCATCCTTGCTCTTGTCACGCGCCAGAAGACCCGCGATATAGGCGATTGGAGGCTGGCGGCGGACGAGCCGCTCGCCAACCGGGTCAGGTCCGGAAGGAAGCAGCCCTAACGAGCTCCGCTCGGGTCGTTGTCCAGTCTCCTTTCTAATTTTGATCCCCGCTGCGCCTGCGGCTTCGCGATGGATCGCGCTCAGGGCTGGGTTTTTGTTTTGATCCCTGCTCGCCTGCGGCTCCGCGATGGATCGCGCTCCGGGTTGGTCTCCCAGTATACCCCGTCATCCTTCGGCTAGACCGCAGGCCCCATCTCCGAACGCCGCACCACAGCACAGGTCTCTCATTTCCGCTCATCCCCTATACCCACAGAGCCCTGGGTTCTGCCTGCGCGATGATGATCCGGGTAACTGAACAGCCATGGACTTGCCACACCACAGCTTCCCTTTTTCGCCAGGCTGGTCCACGGTGGGGTCAGATAACAAAAGTGACACACCGGGAGGGCCTGCGCCCATGAGCCAGGCGCCTTTACCGCCAGATCAACTGGACGACATTCCACCAGAGGCTGCCTCGCATATGGGAGGCTCAGCGCAGTTGATCGGCACCAGCGGCGCCTTCTCCAAATCCGGCATGGCCTGGGTCATCTTCGAGCTGGCCCGCAATCCGTACTACAACCTGATCGTCGTCTACATCTTCGCGACGTACTTTGCAGAGCAAGTGGCTGGTGGCGGTGCGCAAGGGTTTGCCACCGCCTCATTGGTTGGCACGATTGCCGGCATGGTAGCCGCGCCCACATCGCCAATCCTGGGCCTCATCGCTGACCAGGCGGGCCGTCGCAAACCCGCCATTGCCATTTTCCTGACCATGCTCGGAACCTGCGCGGCCTTGCTGTGGTTTTCCAAACCGGAGGGCCAAGGCGGATTAGGCGTGCCGCTGACCATGCTCATTCTGGTGGTCGGCTATTGCAGCTACACCTACTCCGAGACGCTCCACAATGCGATGCTGCCCAGTGCCGCCCGGCCGAGCGCCGTGCCCTTATTGTCGGGCATGGCGCTGGCCAGTGCGAATTTCGCCAGTGTCGGCATGTTCATCGCCTTTCTCGCGCTGCTGGCGCTACCTGCCGTGCCGGCGTTCGGGCTGGACAAGGACAGCTTTGAACATATCCGCATTGTCGGCCCATTTATCGCCATTTGGCTGGCTATTTTCATCATTCCGTTCTTTCTGTTTATGCCCGATTTCGCCGGCACGGGCGTGTCCTGGAAACAGGCCACACGCAGGTTTTTCAGGGGGACCGACGCCGCACCACAAACGGCCCGCCAACGCTTTGGCGTCTTCATTGCTTACGTTAAAAGCCTTTGGCGCGATGAAAACAACGCAACGCGCTTTCTGTTAGCACGCACAATCTATGCAGACGGGATGCACGCGCTTTTGTTTCTCAGCGCGGTTTATGTGGTCACCTTTTTGGATTGGAACCCAATTGAGATGACGCTGTTCGCCATTATGGGCCTTTTGTTTGGCGGCGTGGGTGGACTGGTTGGCGGCATTCTGGATCGTGTATTCGGCTGCCGGGTCGCCCTGAACATCGAGATCATGTTCGTGGTCATTCTGGCTGTGTTCCAGCTGTCGATCACCCAAGAGTCCATCCTGTACGGCCTGATCCCTGGCGACACGCAAGTGTGGAGCGGGGAGTTGTTTCCGGGCACGGAAGACACGGTTTTCCCAACGCTCAGTGACCTGGCCTATGCTTGCGCGATTATCCCGGGCGCGATTGCCATTGTGGCCGTGATTGCCTCATCGCGGTCGATGCTGGTGCATGTGGCACCGCCGGCGCGCATCGGCGAGTTCTTTGGGCTGTACGCCATTGCCGGCACCGTTACGGTGTGGATGGGGCCAGGCCTTGTATCAGTCCTGACCGCCCTCTCAGGCAGCCAGCGCGTGGGCATGGCCGGGATCGGGATTCTGTTCTTCGCGGGCCTCGCCGTGCTTCAAACGGTCAAGGACAATCCTGTCGAGACATAGGGCTGGTTGCAAAGCGCCAGGCGCTTAAACCGTCGGCGGCGTCACATCACCATAGACGATGAAGTGTGGGTTGTCGTAACCGCGGTGGGACTTGCCGTAGAGCAAGGGCTGCCCGAACTCTTCCAGCACAGAACCGCCAGCAGCCTGGACCACCGCATGACCCGCCGCGGTGTCCCATTCCATGGTCCGACCCATGCGAGGATAGAGATCAGCTTCACCTGCGGCGATCAGGCAGAACTTCAGGGATGACCCCGCTGAGATGATATCGGCGGTGTTGTACTTTTCCAGAAACGCATCGGTCTCTGGCGAGCGGTGAGACTTTGAGGCAATCGCCGTCAGCCCAGCCTCTGGACACTTCCGTATGGTCAGTGGACGGCGCAGTTCAGGGCCGGGCACCGCGCTGCCGGGCGCCACTTCGGCCTGCCAGGCCTGGTCTACGCTGTCGGCAACAAACAAGCGGTCCAGCGCAGGTGCATAGACCACGCCCATCACCGGACGGCCATACTCAATGATCGCAATATTAACGGTGAACTCACCACGCTTGTTGATGAATTCCTTGGTCCCATCCAGGGGGTCGACCAGGGCAAAGCGATGGCCGTGTTCGGGCACGTTGCCCTCGGCCATGCCCTCTTCGGCGATCACAGGAAGGTCCAGGTCGGCGGCGGCAAGTCGCTCCAGGATCAACGTTTCCGCCCGGGCATCAGCTTCGGTCACCGGAGAGCTGTCATCTTTGCGCTCCACCTCAAAATCGGTGGCATAAATTTCCATGATCAACGCGCCGGCCTCCAGCGCGATGGCCGCCAGAATATCGCCTGTCAGTGCCATATCGTGTCCCCCCAAAAAGCCTATTGAACCGGCAAGACGTCGACCAGCTCGACTTCGAAGTTCAAGTCTGCGTTCGGCGGAATTGGTCCGCCCGGCGTGCCTTGGACGCCATAGCCGAGATCAGATGGCACGTGTATCAGCCAGCGCTCACCGGTTTTCATCAGGCCAAGGGCTTCAACCCAGCCGGGGATCAACCGACCAGCCGGGAACTGTGCTGGCTCTCCGCGCTGGAACGCGCTGTCAAACACTTCACCAGTCTCGTCGAGGCGGCCTTCATAATAGACAACGACAAAATCTGTCAGCTCGGGCGATGGGCCTTCTTCCACGCTTTCCAGGATGACGTATTGCAGCCCGCTCTCGGTGGTAATGATCCCCTCGCGGCCGGCATCCCAGGGCGTATACGTCGCCCAGGCTTCGTCATCGGTTGGGCGCGGCTCTGGCGCAGCCATGATTTCGAGCAGCTCCACGCGGAACACCAAATCATCGCCAGGCTGGATGACGCCGGGCCGCGGATTATCGCCATAGGCCAGATTGGCCGGGATGTGGAACAGAACATCATCGCCGATTGACATGTATTGCAGCCCTTCGGTCCACCCTGCGATCACTCCGCCGAGCGGGAATGTGGCGGGCGAGCCGCGCTCATAGGAGCTGTCGAACTGCTCGCCATTGCGCGCCAGGCGACCTTCATACATCACCGTGACCGTGTCGCGCTCGGTCGGGCTGGCGCCGCCAGCGTCGCCTTTGCTCAGCACGAGATAGGACAAGCCGGACTCAGTCGTCACGACGCCGTCGGCATCGGCGTTCCAAGGCAGGTTGGCGTTGAAAATCTCGTCCATGCTGGGTCCTTCCGCAATGATGGTATCGGGAGTTTCGTTGTCGCCATCGGTGTCCTCGCTGGGCGAAGAACAAGCGGCCAGGGCGAGACCGGCAAAGGCAATAACAAGGCAGCGCGCAAAGGCCATGGATGGGCTCCCGGAATAGATGAAAAACTCGAGCCGAAACGCCTAAGCGGTTTCGACTCGCGTGTCACCTGCGCGGCTGTGGCCGATCTAGGTTCGGCCGATGGAGGTGTAGTCGAAGCCGCGCTTGGCCATGTCGCCGGGATCATAGATGTTGCGAAGGTCCACCACGACCTCACCCTTCATGGCCGCTTTCACGCGCACCATGTCGAGCGCGCGGAACTGGTGCCACTCGGTGATGATGACCATGGCATCGGCGTCCTCAATGGCGTCCCATGGCGTTCCGCAATAATGCACATCCGGCATCAGCTCCTTGGCTTCGTGCATGGACTCAGGGTCATAGGCATGGATGTCGGCGCCCTTGGCTTGCAGCGCGGGCAGAATGTCCAGGCTTGGCGCATCACGCATGTCATCGGTGTTCGGTTTGAAGGCCAGGCCGAGTACGGCGATCTTCTTGCCAGAGACATTACCGCCCATCGCCGCGACGACCTTTTCCGCCATGGCTTTCTTTCGCGCGTCATTCACTTCGATCACTGTGTCGACAATGCGCATGGGGCTTCCGCTATCATTGGCGGTCTTGGTCAGCGCCAGCGTGTCTTTGGGAAAGCAAGACCCGCCATAGCCTGGACCGGCATGCAGGAACTTCTTGCCGATCCGACCGTCCAGGCCAATACCACGCGCGACTTCCTGAACATTGGCACCCACTGATTCACACAGATCCGCGATTTCGTTGATGAAGGTGATCTTCACGGCCAGGAAAGCGTTCGCAGCATACTTGATCAGCTCTGATGTGCGCCGTTCTGTATAAAGTATCGGCGTCTCATTCAGGAACAAAGGACGATAAAGCTCATCCATCACCGCTTTGCCGCGCTCATCCTCAACGCCCACGACCACGCGGTCCGGGATCATGAAATCCTTGATCGCGGCCCCTTCGCGCAGAAATTCCGGGTTTGAGGCAACCGCGAACTCAGCGTTCGGGTTGGTCTTGCGGATGATCTCTTCCACTTCGTCGCCGGTGCCCACCGGCACGGTGGATTTGTTCACGACCACGGTGAACCCTTCCATCAACTCGGCGATTTCCTCAGCGGCAGCATAGACATATTGCAGGTCGGCATGGCCATCGCCTCGGCGCGATGGAGTTCCAACCGCAATGAACACAGCATCAGCAGACGCGATCGCGTCCTTGGCCTCAGTGGTGAAGAACAAGCGTTCCTGATCGACATTCTTGGCCACCAGCGCATCAAGGCCGGGCTCAAAAATCGGAATCTCACCGCGGTTCAACCGCTCAATCTTGGATGCATCCTTGTCCACACAAGTCACCACATGACCGAAATCGGCGAAACACGCCCCCGAAACCAGGCCCACATATCCGGTGCCAATCATCGCCACGCGCATATCACGTCTCCATTTGGGCCAATCTGGGGCCCACAACCGCCAACTCTATGGCCGCGATGCATGTGGGCCGCCACCTGAAAGGTCAAGCCTCTGGCGCCACGAGACTGCACGGCATCAATCGATCACGGAAATGTGTATCGTATTTAACATAGTATATTATATCACTTGTCACGGCTCGGGGTATTCGCGCACCGGGCTAGGGGCGACGATCAGCTGCCCCTTGTGACCCAATTCTCTCAACCAGAATGGAAGGGACTTTCATGATGATCAGATTTTTCATCGCCGGCACGCTGGCGGTGATCCTGGCTGGCGCCGCTGCGGCTCAGGACTGGTATGCTGGCGGCTCCATCGGTTTTGCCCAACAGTCCGACAGCAACAATCGCGGCGACACCGGTGCCTTCACAACCGGCAACCTCGGCGATGGATCGACCTTAGCCGTAGACGCAGGCACGCCTTATGGTTGGCAAACCGAATTTGACAGCGGCGTCGCCCTGTCAGGTGAGGTCGGCCTGCGCTACGGCTCCAACCTGCGCTCCGGTGTGGAGATTTCCTACACCCAGGCCGATGTTGACACCCATAGCGGTGTCTTCCTGGCCGATATCGACCTGACCAATGTAGATGCCGCAGCCCTTGCGGGCGCTCCAGATCCGCTCGGTGTCTCCGTCGGTGACCTCGTCGCTGATGGCCAGGGCGACATCACCACGCTCGCGGTGTTTGCCAATGCCTATTACGACATCGACATGGGTGGCCAGTTCAAGCCCTATGTCGGCGCAGGCATCGGCTTCATGGATGTGGACGTTGAATACGCCCCTTCCGGCGTCGGCATCATTGATGACGGCGAAACCAAGTTTGCCTGGCAGCTGAAGGCCGGCGCGAACTTTGAAGTCAATTCGTCGTGGGAAGTGTATGGCGAGTATGCCTACCGCCAGACCGACGACATTGAAGTCGACAATGACCTCTTCCCCGGCAGCCTCGAGATTGAGAACCAGCAAAACGTGTTCTCGATCGGGGCACGCTATACCTTTGGTGCCTGAACGGCGCCGCACATAATACCGTCTGCGCGGTGACTGGTGGGCAACCCCCGCCACCGCCGCAAAATCAGACACCTCTCCAAAGGCCGGCCAGTCGGGCAAACCCCGCTGCGCCGGCCACTTTGAATTCGACTTAAGTAACCTTACGAATTGGCGTAGCGGCCCCAGGTTCCAAAATCTCCCAAGTTGAACAAGGGAGATAAAGAATGCCCTGGACCCATATCCGGCTGGAACTGGCCCGTACCGAAGAGCACCCCGACGGCAGCAATGCCCATGGCTACGATCTCGTCGCACCGCTGGATGAGACTGGCCACCTCGTCGAAGACAAGTGGCGGACCGACAAGAAGAAGGCCCGTGTCCACCGTTTCTGGGAAGGCGAAGCTGACGAGGTGGGACAATTGATCCTCACGCGCCATCGCACCTGGGCGTTCTCTTATGCGCCTGGCGAGGATGATGACGAGCCGATCTTTCACCTTGAGACCCACAAACTGAAACCGGGCGAGTACATCACCATCTCAGAAGAGGGCGAGCCGATGCCGTTCCGGGTGGTGGCTTCGAAAGCTCTGAGCGACTGACATCGACGCCAACAGCCTTGATTTCACTGGGCCGAAGGCCGATTTAAAAGCTATGAGCGAGCTTTATCACAACCGTGTCCTGGAACTGGCTGCGAACATCCCGAATCTCGGCGCCCTGGACCACCCTCACGCCAGCATCGAGAAAGTCTCTCGAATTTGTGGGTCCACGGTGCGCGTGGACCTCCAGCTAGACCCCGACGGCAAGACCGTCATCGCGATTGCAGTCGATCCCAAGGCCTGCGCCTTGGGCCAGGCGTCCACGTCGATCCTGTCCGAACACGCAGTTGGCGCCCCCATCGAAGACATCATCGCCGCTCGCGACGGGTTAAAAGCCATGTTGAAAGACGGCGCTGAGCCGCCCATTGGCCGGTTCTGGGAACTACGTCACTTGCAAGGCGTCGCCGACTATCCCCCGCGCCACACGTCGACGCTTTTGCCATTTGATGCCGCCGTCGCCGCAATCGAAGCGGCTTTGCAAGCGCGCAGCGTCACCACCTGAAATAGATGAAAAAGAACACCATCAGAAGCCAGAAGGGCGCCAGCGTCCCAATGCCCACGAACAGCCCATTGGGCTGAAGCCGGTTGTCTTCGGCATGCTTGGGGAAGAAGCGATACTGTTGTTCCAAACGGCCCGACCGCGCGCGAAGCCTGGCCTTCATGGCTTCGGCCAGCTCGATCGGCTGTGTTTGGCTGTTGACCCGATTGATGATCTGCGCGCGCACAATGTCGCTGGCGATGCCGGTACCGATATTGGTGAGCACCAGAAGCAGGCCCGCGCCGAGAACAAAAAGGATCACTTCCCGCCGACGCGTGGTCGCCTCTGTGACAAAGGGCAGAACTTCAATCACATTCAGCACGCTTTCGCGCACAAAGCCGATGTTGGGCAGGATGGTCGCAATCAGAATCGCCGGTATGAATGTCATCGCCAACGCCATAACGGAGCCGACGGCATGCCACCGTGACAAGTGGGTGATGGCCCGCCGAAGGGACTTTTCATCGACAGAGCGCTGGGGGTCTTCAGGTTCGATCATGTACAATCCACGTAGTCTTCCCCTGACAGTTTTGATTTTAGGGTGCATTTGGCAAAAATGAACAGCCAGAAAAGTGAATCTCGGCTCAGACCCGTCGCCCGGCTAATGCTTGCGGGGTACAAAGCGACGCTCAGCCCGCTATTGGCGCTGTTCGGTGCGCGCTGTCGCCATGGCCCGACATGCAGCGAATATGCCGCCGAGGCGATCTCACGTCACGGGATCTGGAGAGGCGGCTGGATGGCGCTGGCTCGGCTACAGCGCTGTCGCCCTGGCGGTTCGATGGGCTATGACCCTGTGCCGGATGCTCCAAAGCACGCGCCATGGTGGGCGCCCTGGCGATATGGCGACTGGCGCGGGCCCCGCCCGGATGATCAATAGAAGTCGCGCGCTCGGAAGACCTCTTCGTCCAGTTCGCCTTCCCACTTCGCCACGGCCGTCGCCACAGCGGTGTCGCCTGTGACATTGGTCAAAGTGCGCATCATGTCGAGCAGCCGGTCGAACGGGAAAATGAACGCGATGACCAGCACGGCCTGCTCCGCCGACACCCCAACCTGTTCCAGCACAACCGCTGCCAGTAACAGCCCTGCGCTTGGAATACCCGCCGCCCCGACGGACGAGACCACTGCGGTCACCGCCACGAGCACGTACATCATGGGCGTCACGGGCAATCCCAGCGCCTGAGCCGCGAACAGCGCGACAAGGCCGAGATAGATCGCCGTACCGTCCATATTGATGGTCGCGCCCAATGGCAGAACCGAGGCAGCAACAGGCTTGCGAATCCCAAGGTTTTCATCGGCGCAGGTGATGGTCACCGGTAGCGTTGCCGACGAGCTGGCCGTGGAATACGCCACAGCCTGAGCATCGGCGATGCCGCGATAAAAGGGCATCAGCGGCAGGCCCAACAATCCGCGAATAATGCCGCCATAGGTGATTAAGATGTGCAGGATACAGGTCAGATAGAGCGCAAACGCCAGCATGCCGAGACTGGCCAGAACCCCCAGCCCCTTGGTCGCCATGACCCAGGCCATCAAAGCGAACACGCCAAACGGCGCGGTTTCCATGACCCATTCGGTGACTTTCATCACCGAATCCGAAGCCCCATCCAACAATTTGGCAAAGCCAGACTCCGCCTGCCCTGAGATGAGCAGCACAAGACCGATAAGGATCGCCAGCACGATCACGGCCAGGATGTTCACGCCAGACACAGCAATCGCGAGGACAAACAGCGCCGGTACAATCACCCGCAATGCGCCTTTCCCGCGCGTGGCAAACCAACTGCAGGCGAGCAGGAAGATGAGCAGTATCCCACCGCGGATCGGTGTGGACAGGAAGCCTGATACGTCACCAATCGGGTCAAACCCGATGAAGCGCTCGGCAAAACTGATCGTGTCCGCCCGCTCCAGCCGGGAGGTCACGCCGCCCACATCACTTTCCGCCGCACCCTGGAAAATGGACGCATCGAGAAAGGCGCCGGGCTGAACAATCGATCCGACAATCAGACCGAGCGTGACAGCAATGGCGGTGGTTCCGAAATACAACGCCAGGGCCCGCCCGCCAAGGCTGCCCAGGCGTTTGGGATCGCCCATTGCGATGACGCCAGCGGTCAGAGTTGTCAGGATCAGCGGCAGGATGAGCATCTTGATCAAGGCGACAAAGGCCTGCCCGATCGGATAGATCCAGGTGGTGACAAACGCGCTGCCGGTCTCCTGATCCATCCCATAATGGGCGATCAGGCCGACAATCAGACCAAGCACCAAGCCCAGCATGACACGCTTCCAAAGCGCGATTTTGAACCATCCGCCCATTCCGGCCCCGTTCTTTCGTGATTAAGCGGCGACCCTAGGGCGAGAGGTGCTGGCGATCAATCGCCGTTGCCCAATCCCTGGTCCATGGATTGGGCGGGATGGCCGGCGGCGGTATTGATGATCTTCGCGGGCACGCCTGCAACCGTGCAGCCTGCCGGTACGTCCTTTAGGACAACCGAACCAGCCGCAATCTTCGCATCATCGCCAATATGGATGTTGCCGAGCACCTTTGCGCCCACCGACAAGAGTACCCCGCGGCCGATTTTCGGATGCCGGTCGCCAACCACTTTGCCCGTTCCGCCCAGGGTTACACCATGGAGCAGCGAGCAATTGTCGCCGACCACCGCGGTCTCTCCAATTGTAATGCCACTGGCATGGTCGAGCATCACGCCACGGCCGATCCGGGCGGCGGGGTGGACGTCCACGCCAAACAGCTCCGAGGCACGCGACTGGAAATGGAAGGCCAGGGTTTCGCGCCCTTGGCCCCATAACCGGTGGGCAATCCGATGGGTACACAAGGCCAGAAAGCCCTTGAAAAACATGAACGGCTGCAACAGGCCGCGGCACGCGGGGTCGCGGTCCAGCACCGCCCACATATCGGCCTCGGCCGCATCCACCAGCCCCGACTGGCCATCATAGGCCCGCTCGAGAATCCGACGCACCTGCAAAGCGCCCATTTCCGGGCCCGACAGCTTTTCCGCCAAATGGTAGGATAGCGCCTGACAGAGGCTGTCATGGCTGAGGATCGCAGCATTGATATAGCTTGCCAGCGTCGGTTCATCAGACGCGGCCGCCGCCGCTTCAAACTGAAGTCGATTCCAAGCGGGTGGGCGTGCGCCGGTGTCTGGATTTTCCGTCAAAGCCTCGCCTCCTGCTTCGCTCCAAATGCCTAGTTGGGATAGAAATTTGCTTGCGACAAGTCTGAGCATCGAACGGTGCGCCTGGGACTGCCCAGAAAATGTCACAAAGTTTCATTTGACTACACTTGTAGTCGAATGTACGACCACGCTTGTAAACGAAGCAGCAGCGGGACGCAGGAGGCCAAGTTGGATATTACCGACGCAGAATTGGAAGTCATGAAAGTGCTGTGGGCCTCACCTGGCCAGTCAGCCGCCGATGTCCATGGTAAGCTTGAGCCGAGCCAGAACTGGTCGCGCCAGACGGTGAAAACCCTGCTCTCGCGCCTGGTGGAAAAAGGCGCGTTGTCGACCACCAGCGCTGGACGCGCCTTTCTATACACCCCCGCAATTGCCCGCGACGCATATGAGACGCGAGCCGCCAGCCGGTTTGTTGATAAGGTCTTTTCAGGCCGCGCCGCGCCCCTTGTTGCCCATCTCGCTGACGGCCGCGGCCTGAGCGAGGATGATATTGCTGAACTGGAAGCTCTGCTGGAAAGGCTGAAATCATGATCACGACCTATCTGTCCGTTGCCCTGATCCTGGCCGTGATCTTATTGATCCGTCGGCCTTTCGCCCGCGCGTTCGGCGCAAAAGCTGCCTATGCGCTTTGGGCCTTGCCGCTTCTGCGCCTGGCGATGCCACCGCTGCCCTCTTGGATGAGCCCATCTTCCATGTTGCCGTCCACAACAACCGCGCCAACGCCCTCAATGGCCAGCGCGCGAGCGGCCCAAACCTTCACAAGCGAAAGCGGGGCCGTGCTGGCACCGCCCCCAAGCCCGCTGCCCGTGGTTGAAGCGGTTTCAGAACCCATCATTGCCGGGCAGACCAATCTTCTGGCATTGCCGAGTTGGAACACCGCATTGACCGTGCTGATCACCGTGGCCCTGGCCGGCGCAGCGGTGCTGATCGCCCGCCAGCTTTATGCCCAGTGGCAGTTTGCCTGGCTGATCAAGACCGACTCGGACGAGGCGTCCGATGCCATCGCGGAGATGTCTGACGCGGTTCGCCGCGAAGTCGGCCTGCGCCGTCGCGTTCCGGTCCGCTCCAGCTTCCTGTGCGGTGCGCCGCTGGTCACCGGCGTGCTGCGCCCGGTGGTGCTGGTACCCGCCTGGTTCGAGCTGGACTACAGCTGCGACGAACAACGCATCGCCCTGACCCACGAGTTCATGCATGTGAAGCGCGGCGATCTGCTGGCACTGCAGCTCGCGCACGCCGTGGCCGCGATCCAGTGGCTCAACCCCTTCGCCTGGCGCTGCCTGGATGCGTTCCGCGCCGACCAAGAAGCAGCTTGCGATGCCGACGTTCTAGGCCTGCGCACCGCCAGCCCAAGGGCCTATGGCGCAACACTGCTCAAGGCGATCCGCCAGTCGCGTCCCACCCCGCCGCCAGCATTTGTTGCGGCCCTTCCTCTTAACCACGCCATCAAGGAGCGGTTTGCACTGTTGGACCGGCGAGAGAATTCGCCGATCCGTAGCCGGGCTGGCCTCGCGGTAACGCTGATCGGTGGCACCGCGCTGATGTTGTTCACCGCGGGCACGGTTTCGGCTGAACAAGAGTTGGATGGCGGCAGCGATGAATCGAGCCGAAGCTTTAGCTGGTCGTCGAACATGGAAGACCGCAAGCTGGTGATCCTTGGCGATCCGATGGTCGAGTTCAACCATAAGATGTCGAAACTGGACACGCTGGAATGGCCAGAACCCCCAACCCCACCCGTTCCACCACTGCCGCCGCGTTTCGATGAAGAACTGCAGGTTATGCTGTCAGAACTCGAAGACCTGACCGCCGTGCATCACCTGACCGTCCTGGGTCACGCATCCAATATCGCCGCTGCCGGCATCGACCTAGAAAAGCTCTCCGCCGATAGCATCGAGAGCGTGTTCATCATGCGAGATGGCGAAGTGGACACCACGGTCCTCGAACTGCGCATTGAAGCAATGGTCGAGGAAATAGAGCGCCACGCGGAAGACGTTGAGCGCAGCGCTGAAGCCTGGGCCGAATCCTTTGAACTCGATGCCGAGCGCTTTGAGGCCCATGCCGAAGAAATGGCCGCGATGGCAGAGGCCTATATCGGCTCACCAGACATGCAGATGGCCATGGAGCGCGGTGTCGAGGCCATCGAAACTCTCAATGATGGCTGCCAGGACGCTGAATTCACCCGCAGCCGTGTGATCGAAGTGCTGGAAGCCGACAATGGCACCGTCGCGATCTGTGTTGATGGCCAGGCGAAACGCAGCGTGGTGGAAGACGCCGTTCGCGACCATGCTGGCCTGTCACGAACACAAAAAGAGGCCTTCTTCGACAGGCACAACCAGCACATCCATATCCAAGTCGGTCACCACAGCGATGACAATGTCCATATTCGCATCGATGGCGCACAGGGCCATACCCAGTCCTATTCCTTCGAGACCCGCACCGAGATGGACGAGGATTGCGAGGACGACACCCACGCCCACCTCGACGACGAAGACTGCGACGAGCTGGAGTAAGGCTAAATCCCCCAAATGTCATAAAGCCTTACTCTGCCGGCTGGGGTGCCCTGCCCCGGCCGGCCACCATGCGGGCCATCCGAGACATCGGTTTCATCGTCATGATCCGGAACACCGCCGGGGTGAAGTAAAGCGCCAGCAGCGCAGACCCAGCCACACCGCCCGCAATGGCCGCCGCCAACGGCATCCAGAACAGATCAGCTGTGATCAACAGGGGCACGAAACCGCCCATGGTTGTCAGCGTCGTCGCCACAATGTGGCGGGTCGCATCGACCACCGTTTCGCGCTGGGCAATCACGTCATCTGCCATCGATTCAGGGCTCGTGCGCAACATCGACAACACCACGATCGACCCATTGATGGCGATGCCCAACAGGCCCATCGCGCCAAGAATGCCATTAAAGCCGAGCGGCAGATTGAACAGCCAAACGCCGGTAAAGGCCAGCCCCACTGACAACAGGCCAACGGACAGGATCAACAGCGACATCCGGAACGAGTTGAACACCAACGCTACAGCGCCCGCCATTATCAGGATCAACGGCACAGCCAGGCTGAGCAGATTACCAATGGCATCGCCGCTGTTCTCGGCTTCTCCGCCGGTGATCAGGCGGTATCCGGGCGGCAGATCAAAGCCGCTGTCGTCCAGGCGCTGCTGGAAATCGGCCAACACTGGGGCGGGCAATGTAAACGGCTCAAGATAAGCGCGCAGGTCATTCACCCGCCGTCCATCGCGGCGCGTGATAATGCCGATGTCAGGGTCCAGCGTCAGATCACCAAGCGCGCTGAGCGGCGTTCCGTTGCCCACCGATGTGGCGCCCAAATCAGCAACACTTGAGCGGCGCTCGTCGCGCGCGATCACCCGCACCGGCAATTCCTCGACGCCTTCCAGAACGCTGCCGGCCCGCACGCCTTCCAACTGGGCATTCAACGCCGCGGTGAGACCAGACAGGCGTTCCCCGGAAATGGCGGCAGCGGCTTCGTCGGCGCGCAAAGTGAGGCGCGGCGAGCCAGTCTGCAGACTGGCTGTGGTGAACGTGATCCCCGGCGTTTGGGCCATGACCCGGCGCATCTCATCGCCAAGGCTGACCAGCGTGCGCAGATCATCGCCTTCGATCAAAAGTTGGATGGGCGCGGGCGCAGGTGGTCCCTGCTCAAACGGCAGCGCCAGCAGAACAGCCTCGGG
>JBCCAA010000091.1:0-7139 GCA_039815055.1 Pseudomonadota bacterium
ACTGGGTGCAAGCTATACCGGCGATGTCACCCTCGGCGACAGTGTAACGCTCGGAGGGTCTTTTTCGGCAGAATCGCGTGACCTTCCGGCCTGGTTGGGTGAATTCGGGATTCAGCTTCCTGAAGCAGCCAATGTGCTCGAAAATGTGTCGGTGTCGGCAAACCTAACCGGCGCTTTGGACACACTGAAAGTATCTGGCATTGAACTGCGCCAAGTTGGTCCGCTTCTGAACGCTGAATACCTTGGTGATGTGTCGCTGGGCGGCGATGGCCGGTTTCAGGGCGAGGTAGAGACCTCCAGCGGCGCACTGCGTAGCCTTCTTGATACGGTGGGCGTCGAAATGGCCCCGGGCGACACCTTGCAGAGCTTTGATGTGAATGGCGCAGTGTCAGGCACCTTCAGCCGGTTCAGCGTCTCCGGTCTGACGGCAGAGCTGGACGATGTGGCGGCAGCAGGCGATCTCACCTTTGATGTGTCTGGTGAACGGCCTCGCCTTAGCGGCGTGTTGACCACCGGCACGCTCGACCTCAGCTCATTCCTCGGACAAGGCGGAGGGACATCCTCTGGCACGCAGCAGCAGGGCTGGAGCGATGAAAAGCTCGATCTCGCCGGCCTGAAAACCATGGACACTGATATTGCCATTCAGGCTGACAAGATCATTATCGGCGACATCGAACTTGTCGAAGCTGATCTGTCGGCGCAGCTCACCAATGGCGATTTTAACGCAAACATCACCTCCATGCAGGCCTTTGGTGGACAGTGGGCGGGGATGTTCGGCCTTGATGCACGAGGCGATCTGCCTGAACTCGACATCGATCTCACTGGCGAGACGATCCAGCTTAACTCCGCGCTCAGCGCTCTGGCGGGGCTGGATGCGCTCTCCGGGCTTGGACAATTGCGCGTGGATGTCACTTCCCGTGGTGACAGCCTGCAGGCATTGGTAGGCGGGCTGACAGGTGAGATGGACAGCAGCTTGGCCGATGGCGCATTGAAAGGCATCAATCTTGGCCAGCTTGTCCGCTCGCGCGACAACATCCTCGAATCAATCACCAGTGGTCAATTGGCGCTGGCGCTTGAGCCGGAAGCGGAAACCGATTTCACCTCGCTCCTTGCGGGGCTTAGCCTCAACAATGGCGTGGCCAGCATCGACACGTTCAATCTGGTCAGCCCCGTCATGACACTGGATGGCGGCGGGAGCATCAATCTACTCAGCCAGACGCTGGATGTGAGCATCGTTCCGACGCTGGACACCAGTGGACAGGGCGGTGGCAGCGCGCTGCAGCTGAATGGGGTTCCGGTTCCGTTCAAGATCAGCGGAAGCTGGCTTTCGCCGGGAATCTCACCAGACATGCAGATGTTGCAGTCGCTTGTGCGCCAGGATCTGACCGGCCGCGTGCAAGATCAACTTCGCGGACAGGTTGGTGGTGAACTCGGCGGCGTGATTGGCGGCCTCATCGGTGGTGGACAAACCGCCGCTCCCCAGCCGGCCATTGACAACGCCGAACCAACGGCGACCGCAGATGGCGCAGCACCCGAGGCCGAGGCGGATCCCAAAAGCCTAGAAGAAGAACTGGAAGGCCGAGCACGCTCTGAGGTTCGTGATGCGCTTGGCGGACTGTTTGGCCGCTCCTCTGACGATGACAAGGATGAAGACGCCGAAGAGACGTCTGACTAGAGTGTATTCTGCTCTAGATCAGGCCGAGCCAGTTGTTGAGCAGGGCGTGACCGTGCTGCGTCAGAATGCTTTCTGGGTGGAACTGCACGCCATAGACGGGCCGTGACGTGTGGCGCACCGCCATGATCTCTCCATCATCGGTCCAGGCATCGGCGATCAGGCCATCGGGCAAGTCTTCGTCGCGAATGGCCAGGGAGTGGTAGCGCACCACGTCAAAGCGATCGGGCAGCTTGGAAAACAGCGGTCCGTCGCTGTGGCGGATCTGGCTGATCTTGCCGTGGCGGATCTGCCGGGCCGTGATGACTGCTCCGCCAAACGCCTGGCCGATGGATTGGTGGCCAAGGCAAACGCCCAGAATGGGCAGGTCTGCTGGCGCCTGCTCCACCAGCGGTACACATATTCCGGCTTCATTGGGCGTGCAGGGGCCGGGCGATAGCACAATGCCATCATCGCCGCGGCTGAGTGCGTCTTCCACGCTGATCTGGTCATTTCGAATGACTTCAGTTCGCGCGCCGATTTCTTCCAGATAGTGGACCAGATTCCAGGTGAAACTGTCATAATTGTCAATGAGAAGGATGCGTTTCGCACTCATTGGTCATGCTCGAACTGGGGCGCCATTTCGGCTGCGCGTTTCAGGGCATTCATCTTGTGCAAGGTCTCATCGAACTCGTATTGCGGGTCGCTGTCGAGGACCACACCGCCGCCCGCCTGCAAGTGAAGCGTGCCGTCTTTGATCACCGCTGTTCGCAGAGCGATGCAGGTGTCCATATCGCCGTTCCAGCCGAAATATCCCACGGCGCCGCCATAGATTCCGCGGCGTTCGGTCTCCAGTTCATCGATGATCTGCATGGCGCGGATTTTCGGGGCGCCGGACACCGTGCCCGCTGGAAACCCGGCCAGAAGCGCATCAACAGATGACAGCCCCTCGCGCAGGTCGCCTTCGACATGGGAGACGATGTGCATCACGTGGCTATAGCGCTCGATGACGAACTGTTCGGTCACCTCGACCGTGCCATAGGCCGCAACACGGCCGACATCGTTGCGGCCAAGATCGAGCAGCATGAGATGTTCCGCCATCTCTTTCGGGTCGGCCAGAAGATCAGCTGCGCGGCGAGCATCCTCGACCGGGTCTCCAGACCGGGGACGTGTGCCCGCAATGGGGCGAATGGCGACGCGGCCATCGCGCACGCGCACCAGAATTTCGGGGCTTGAGCCTACCAGTTGCACATTTCCCAAATGCATATGGAACATGAACGCAGACGGGTTCAGCCGCCGCAGCGCCCGGTAAAACGAAATCGACCGGGCCGGGCAGGGGGCAGAAAAACGTTGGCTTGGCACGACCTGGAAAATATCGCCCGCGCGGGTGTAGTCGCGCGCCTGCTCAACCATGTTCAGATAGCGGTCCTGGGGCGTGTTGGACGTGAAATCGACATCAGTTTCGCCCGGTTCCCAGCGCGGCGGCAGGGGTGTTGGCATGTCCAGGCGGTGTTCAACTGTGTCCAGATAGGCCGCGGCGTCGACCTCATCGGCTTCGGGAAACCGGGCGACCAATAGGATTTCCTGGTGCAGGTGGTCAAAGATGATCACCAGACGTGGGATGACGAGCAGGGCTTCGGGCACATCCAGTACATCTGTGGACTGGATATCGACCGGTTCGACATGGGTGATGAAATCATAACCGACATACCCAAACGCGCCCGAGGCCATGGGCGGTAGGTCGGCATGGTCGCTTTTCACATCGGCGGCCAGCTCGGCATAGCGGCGCAGGGCCTCGACCGGGGTCGCCACAAGGGGTTTGAGGTCCGAAGACGCGCCCGAGAAATCGCCGCTTTCGCTACTCGATGCCTCGCCGTCTTTCACACGGAACCAGTCCATTGGATCATGCCCAATGAATGAATAGCGCCCGAGGCGTTCTCCCTTGGCGATCGATTCAAACAGAAAGGTTCCCGGCGAGTCCGGGCCGAGCTTCAGAAGCGCGCTGATCGGCGTTTCCACATCGCCAATGCGCCGACGGACAAAGAGTTTGCCGGACATTCTACTGCTGCTGGTCGAGGATTTGCTGCTTGTAGAGGTCGAGCGCCCGCCGGTCGGCTTCAAAGCCTACGCTGTTTCGAAACTCTGTTTCCAGCGCCTGGAGAATATCGTTCTGTAGCGATTGGGTGAGTTGGGCCGAAACCACCTGGCCCAGTATCTCAACGTCTTCCGGGCTTGGTTCCACGATTGAGTCCACGCGCATGATGGTCAGCTCGCCTGGGGCGGGCCCTGCTGCGGAAAACACATCGCCCTCATTGGCCCCGAAGGCAGACGCCAGGGCGTTGGGAGGGGCCGTCGCAGACTGGATATTGGAGCGGGAAATCGGCCGGGGCGTGGATTGCAGTTCAACGCCCAGACCGCTTGCCAGCTCTGCCATCGATACGCCTTCGGTTTCCGCCCGCGATGCCAGTTCCAGTCCGAAATTGGTCAAGCGCTCGGAGTCGGCATTCTGGGTATAGGCCGCCAGCACGTTGTCGCGAATCTCATCCAGGGCTGGCGTTCGCGGCGCGACGATCTCCTGCACTTCGATGAGTACCACATCCTGCTCATTCTCGACTGGATCACTTACGATGTCGACCATACTGTCAAACACAGTGGACATGACTTCAGGGCGCTGCGCCAGACCCGGAATGACGCGGCCGCTCTCAAGCCGCGCAGACTGGGAGAGCGGAGCATATGTCAGGATGGGTGCGCCGATTTCACGCCCGATCTCTTCAAGTGTCAGGCCGGCCCCGATCTGATCAAACAATCCAGCCTCTGCCTGAAGAAACAGGCTCTGGGCCTCTGATTCGGCCAATTCATCGCGTATCAGTTCGCTGACATCTTCAAACGGGATCGGTGCACCTGGAATGACATCTTCCAGCCGCATCACCAGCCAGACCCCGGACAAGGCCTCTGGCCCCACAATCATTCCGGGCCTGGCGTTGGGATCAAACAGAAGATTGTTCATGTCATTGTCGGGAAATTCCTGCCGTCGTCCCTCGCGCAGGGTGACAGACACAATGCCTGTGTCGGCTTCCAGGTCTTCGCTGGCTGCGCCGCCTGCCAGCCGCCCGAGGGCCGCACGCGCGGCGGCTTCGCTACTGGCCGCCACTTCAACGAACCGGCGGGACTCTGGCTCGGAAAATCGTTGCGCGCGTTGAGATTCATAGATCGCCCGCAGGTCTTCCGGGGCCACTTCAACCTGGTGTACGAAATCGCTCGGAGACAGGGTGAGCACTGAAAACGAACGGCGTTCGGGAATGGAAAAGGCTTGCTGGCGCTCGTCATAGAACGCCTGCAGCGCCTCTTCCGTGGGTTCAGGCGGCGGCCCGGCCATGTCTGCGGTGACGGTGAACCATGAAAGCGTGCGCGCCTTGGCGATGTAGGTTGCTTGCAGGTCCTGATAAACCGGCGGTGCAATAAGCGCAGCGTTTATGGCCCGCGACATCAGGTCGAGCGTCAGGCTGTCACGCAGATCCTGCTCATAGCCTTCCGGGGTTAGTTGGTTGTTTCGAAGCATTCGGCGATATTCATCGACGCTGAACTCCCCGGTCAGGGGGTCCTGAAACGCCGCGGTGGCGCGAACATTTTCCAGGGCAGACCCCAGCGTCGCGCCGGCACCAATGCTTTCAGCATAACCAAGACGCGCCATCCGTGAGGCTTCGAAATTGAACAATTGGTCCACCGCGCCCGATTCCACCGCTTCGATCCGCGTGGTCAGCCCACCTTCAGCGCGTTGGCGAAACAGAAATTGCTCAACCTGTTGGTCAAACTCCTGAATCGTGAAGCCGCGTTCGCCGGCTTTGACCGCCTTGCCCGAGCTTCCGCCGAGAAAGCTCGCTGGATCATCGATCCAAAGCGCCATGGCCATAATCACTAGGCCGAAGAGGATGCCGCCAGCCCATTTGGACCGAAGGAGTTCGCGAAAGGACGTCAGCATTGAATGGGTCGCCTACAGTTTGTAAGTGGCATGCAGCCTGCTTGCTATGCGAGGCCGAAACTATGATCAAGGTAGGGGATGTGGCCAATGGTGCGTACACTTATTGCAGGTAACTGGAAAATGAACGGTCTGGGCGCCAGCCTGGAGCAGGTGGAACGGGTGAAATCCGGTCTGGAAAGCCTGCCAGACACGGCAGATTGCCTGATCTGTCCACCAGCGACACTTCTGCATCCCATGGCTGCCATGTCGGGCCCGCGCATTCTGACCGGGGGACAATATTGCCATCCTGAAGAATCCGGCGCCAATACCGGTGATATCTCTGCTGAAATGTTGATAGATGCTGGCGCGTCCCATGTGATTGTCGGTCATTCTGAGCGCCGCGCCGACCATGCAGAGCGCAGTGTCTATGTTCAGGAACAGGCTTATGCCGCTTTGCGCGCGGGGCTGACGCCAATCATCTGTATCGGTGAGAACTACAATGAGCGCCAGCGCGGAGAGACCGACCGGGTCAACGAACGCGTCCTGTTGAAGTCCATGCCTTATATGGCTCCCCTTCGCACCGATGCGTATTTTGTCGTGGCATATGAGCCGAAATGGGCGATTGGCACGGGGCAGACGCCCACGCTTGAGGAAATCGAATCTGCCCACGCTCACATCCGCAAGATCCTTGTTGAGCATCAGGGGGTCGCCGGCGAGAAAACGCCAATTCTCTATGGCGGCTCGGTGAAACCGACCAATGCTGGAGAAATTTTTGCGGTCCCCAATGTGAATGGCGGTTTGATCGGCGGTGCAAGCTTGAAGGCGGAAGACTTCCTCGCCATTTACGAAGCTGTAGTGCGCTAAAAAGGAATGGGCGAGCGGGGTTGGCGCGGCGTCCTAAAAAGACTATTGCGCCCCATTGGTTTTTAAGAGCGACCCCACGCCATGCAGAACATCATCCTCGTCATCCATATCCTGATCTGCATCGGACTGACCGCCGTTGTGTTGTTGCAGCGTTCGGAAGGCGGTGCACTGGGGATCGGTGGTGGTGGCCCGGGCGGTGGTTTGATGTCTGGCCGCGGCGCAGCGGGTGCGCTGGTTCGCACCACCATGATTTTTGCCGGCGTGTTTCTGCTGACCAGCCTGACGCTGACCACAATGGCCGCACGCTCTGGTGATGGCTTGACCGAAATTGAACGCGAACTGGAAAGCGAAGCCGGGGATTCAGACACCATTGATGTGCTTGATCCGACCACGTCTCTTCTCGATGATCCAATTTTAAGCGATCCGCTGGCCGAGGGGTCTGATGATGTGGTGGTTGAAGACCCGTTGGCTGAGTCGCCGGATGATCCTCTCGCTGAAGCCGATCCAGAAGAAACACCGTAACGTCACGCTTTCAGGATTAGACCTCACGCAAACCGCGAATCAGGTCAGGTTGGACTCCCATGATCCGCTATATCTTCATTACCGGCGGCGTGGTGTCCTCCCTTGGAAAAGGCATTGCCTCCGCCGCGCTTGGTTCCTTGTTGC
>JBCCAA010000145.1:0-3060 GCA_039815055.1 Pseudomonadota bacterium
ATGATTGAAGTCGGCCGAGACCAGTGGCTTATCGGAATAGCCGAGCACGCCCTTCATCGGGCCGTCCGCGGCCGCTTTGATGGCTGCGTTGACTTCCTCGACGGTGGTTTCGCGGCCGGCATCGAAGACCAGATCAATCATAGACACGTTTGGGGTCGGCACGCGCACCGCTGAGCCGTTCAGTTTCCCAGCAAGCTCTGGCAGCACCAGGCCGACCGCTTTGGCGGCGCCGGTTGACGTTGGGATCATGGAGCTCGCGGCCGCGCGGGCGCGGTACAAGTCTTTGTGCATCCGGTCGAGCGTTGGCTGGTCGCCGGTATAGGCGTGGACCGTGGTCATATAGCCGCGCTCGATCCCGACCGTGTCGTTGAGGACTTTTGCGACGGGCGACAGACAGTTCGTCGTGCAGGATGCGTTCGAAACAACTGTATCATCAGCGGTCAGTGTCTCATCATTCACACCGAATACGATGGTCTTGTCCGCACCGCTTGCAGGGGCCGAGACCAGGACGCGCTTGGCACCCGCTTCAAGGTGGGCCGAAGCGGTTTCTTTTGAGGTGAAGATGCCGGTACATTCAAATGCGATATCGATGCCCATGTCGCTGTGCGGCAGCTCGGCAGGGTTCCGAATGGCTGTACACTTGAATGCGCGGTCACCAACACGGATCATATCGCCATCAACGACGACTTCTTGATCCAGTTTGCCGTGTACGGTGTCATACTGCAGCAGGTGCGCATTTGTTTCGACAGGGCCCAGATCATTAATCGCAACAACTTCGATATCCTTGCGATCATGTTCGATAATGGATCGAAGGACCAATCGACCGATACGGCCAAAGCCATTGATTGCGACGCGAACAGCCATGAAGAACCTCATTTGCCTAGTTTTAGATTTCGTGGGGTCTTTAGACGCAAGTTTGACGCCAGTCTAGCGCGCGAAATGCGCACAACTTAACTGATTACGCTGTCAGTTCAGTCCCCCTGCACGTCGCAGGAGATTTCCTCTCAAGTTACGTCTCAAAAAGGGAAAAACCTTTGCCTTTGAGCAAACGAAGAAGCGCATAAAGCAGCAGACCCACGGGTCCGAAAACGAAGGATCCTAGCAGACAGGGAACCGTCTGCCAGTGGGCAATGCCGTGCCGCATCGCGTCACGCGCGATCCACGCCCCAACGAACAGGTCGAAGACCAGATAATGCGACCAGCCGATGAGAACGCCATTGGGATGATTGAACAGCGCCTGGACCCCGCCCAGAGAAAATCCGGCATTGGGATCGCCAATTCCGAACCCCATCGCTGCGATCAACAGCACCGCGTAAACACTGCCGAGGACGACTGGCCAGAGCATTGAGTGCACGGCCGCTTTCGTGATCTTGGCGTGTGGTAGAACGATCAGCAGGATCCAGGCCGGCAGCACCAATGCATTGATTGCAACAAACCCCGTCGCCCAAGTCATGATCTCTAGCCTTTTTTGTTCGTGTCATCAGGCTGGTTCATCCAGTCCGTGAATTGTTCCCAATCGATCCAGGTCTTCTTCTTGCGCCGAAGCTTTTGCCAGAAACGGCGGCGCTCTGGCGTCGGGAAGGGCTGAAGGTTTTCCAAAAAGGCGTGCGCCACACTCTTCCAGCTATAGCCCTCAGCGAACGTGCGGCAGGTTTGACGGTCGAGATCGAGACACGCTTTCGCTCCCGCTGCGAGGTCGCCGCCAATAGGTGTGATCGTGCCGGCATCTGAGCCTGGGATGACGTCTTTGGGGCCAGTTGCTTCGAATGCCGCCACTGGCGTACCGGACGCCATAGCTTCCAGGACCACCAGACCGAACGTGTCGGTGAGGCTCGGAAAGACAAAAACATCTGCGCTGGCATAATAAGCTGCGAGGTCCTCGCCGAAGCGGGCCCCGAGGAAGTGCACGTTTGGATATTTCTTCTTGAGGCTTTCCAGCGCCGGGCCGTCTCCGATCACAACTTTCGATCCGGGCAGGTCGAGCTCGACAAAGGCCTCGATGTTCTTCTCCACCGCGACCCGCCCGACATTGATGAAAATCGGACGCGGCAGCCCCGGGAACAGATCACCTTCTGCACCTTCCTCGATACGCCGGCTTGGATGGAACAGCTCCGTATCCACCCCGCGGGTCCAGGCGACCAGATTGATAAAGCGCTTTGCTTCCAGCTCTTCGACCATGCTTGGCGTCGGCACCATGACCCGGCCGGAATACTTATGGAACCATCGGACGAAGCTATACCCGGCGCTTGTTGGCACAGGCAGGCGCGCAGAAACGTACTCAGGGAAGCGCGTATGATACGCCGTCGAAAACGGGTGTTTGATCTTCAAACACATCTTACGTCCGGCCATGCCGAGCGTGCCCTCGGTGACAATATGGACAGCATCTGGCTCGAAGGCTTCGAACCGCTCTTTGATCCTGCGTTCGGCAAACAGTGCCAGCTTGATCTCTGGATAGGTGGGGAGCGGCATCGTGTTGAACCCGTCGCCTGGATGAATCACCTCGAATTCATGCCCTTCAGCTTCCAGTTCTGCAATCACGCGCTGCATCGTCCGAACGACGCCATTCACCTGGGGCTCCCAGGCGTCTGTCACGATCATGATACGCATCAAACGGCTCCTCATCGTCTCAACTGACGATAAACGGCTTGTCTAAAGAGCCGTGTCAGTGCCGTAAAGCAGATCCTGTTTTGAAGCTGCGATCGCCCGATCACCTCATTCTGAGCAAGCGACGAAGTCAAACGTGCCGGGCTGACCATCATCGATCAGAGAAATTTTGGCGCGCAGCGCTTCTCCATCGCGCCAGTAACGTATCTTTTGCGGGTAATCATGATTTGCATTGGCAAATGTGATCGTTTGATCTCCCATCTCGATGGCGGGGAACGCAGATGGCCCCGAGCCCGCTGGATAGGCGTTGAAGACGGGCGGGGTGGCGGGATCAATCCGCATTTGCTCGAAGAACACAACTTGCCCGTCCTGCATGACAACTGAGTAGCCAAAATAGTAGCCGCCCTCAGACAGGGACCAGACTTCTCGGGTCCCACCCGATTCGCTTTGCCAGCA
>JBCCAA010000152.1:0-2713 GCA_039815055.1 Pseudomonadota bacterium
GCCGGTCGTCACGCTGATTGGTTCAGACATGTCTGAAGCCTATCTCGACGATGCAGAGCCAAGTCCAACCATGGAAGCGCTGTCGCGCATGTGGCAGCGGGTCATCGGGGTCTTCAAACTTGGCTTGGTCTTATGCTTGGTTGGCGGCTATCCCGCGATGATCGTGATGAGCCACAAAGTGGATTCCAGCGCCGTTGTCCTGTCCGCGGCAGACCCTTGGTACTCAAACGATACCGGAACCGCGATGACCCTTCTGGGCCGCGAGCTCACGGTTGCAGGCTGGGCCGCAGACCGCTCCTGGTGGCACCCGCAAGCGCGATTGACGGCCTTGCCCGCCTGGCAAGACGGGGTTACGGGCGCGCTGTCAGACTATGCGCTGCTGGCATCGGAACATGCCTCGCTTGAACCAGGCGCGCCTGATTCAGATTTGCTTGCAGCGGCCCGTTTGCTCGTCCCCACTCAAGAGGCGGAAGCGATCCCGCGCTTGAATGCGGCGGCAGAAGCCTTGCAAAGCTATGAGGGGCGCCTGGCCCGCGGGTATGCATCCAATCCGAAAGGCCTCGGCGTCATGCTCGACGAGCTGGCTCTGTATAAGCGCTGGGCAAGCGATTCAGAAACCCGTCTTCGGTCCAGCGCGGATCGGGCGGAAGCCTGGCCTGCCTCGCGCGAAGACATCGAGGCCCTCTACATGACCCGCGCCTATGCCCAGGTGGCCTCGCAGCTGATCATGTCATCGCTCATTCAAGAACCTGAGCTCGTGCAAACGCGGAACGCTATGGAGGCGCGGGATGAAGCCATCTTTGCCTGGCGCCGCGCGGCGACGTTCAATCCAATTATGGTGTCCAGTCAGGCAGGGACCGGCAGCATTCTGTCGGACCATCCCGCCGCAATGATGTACTATCTGAGCGAAATCCAATCGACCACCACGGCCTTTATGGATGCCTTGCAAGCGCAGGAAGCGGAAATGGTCGCCGTGGCTGATGCGAACGCGACCGAGTAATCGCGCCAGCTTGCATCTTGAATCCAAACGCTGATTAGCACATTTAAGAGCGGTAATTGCTTTTGTAAGAAAGGCCGCGCGGCTCATGTTTATTCAGACGGAACCTACGCCCAATCCGGACACGTTGAAATTCCTGCCCGGACAAGATGTGACGGGCATGACCGGCCCTTATGATTTTGCCTCGGTGGAGGAAGCCGGCACCAGCCCGCTCGCGCAGGCTCTGTTTGATGTGCAAGGCGTCGTTCGCGTTTTCCTGGGCGCTGACTTTGTTTCGATCAGCAAAGATCCAGACGCCGATTGGAAACATGTCCGACCCATGGCGCTGGCGGCGATCATGGATCATTTCGTTGCTGGCTTGCCGGTGATGGCGACCAGCGGATCTGCCGCAGTGACGGCATCTGAAGGCGCGACGGCAGACGATTATGAAGGCGATGCGAAAGAGATTGTGGGTGAAATCATCGAGCTGATCGAAACCCGTGTGCGCCCCGCCGTTGCCCAAGATGGCGGCGACATTGTCTTCCATGGCTTTGATGTCGATTCCGGAATTGTTCACCTCGCCATGCGCGGGGCTTGCGCCGGATGTCCGTCCTCAACAATGACGCTGAAACAAGGCATCGAGAACATGCTCAAAGCCTATGTCCCGGAAGTTACGGCGGTCGAAGCCGCACTTTAAATTTTAAGCGAAACTTGACTTCCCCGCGACCCGTGCGGCACGCGGCGGGATGAATTCGGGTTTGCTCCCCATCGCCCTATGCCTTCTATCCGCGATCACCGTCGCGGCCACCAACCTTTTTGTGAAGCGGGGCGGGGACGTATTGTCGACCCGCATGATCGTGTCGATTGCCATGATGTTGAGCGTGGTTCCGCTCCTGCCTTTTGTGCCGCTGCCGACGCCCGCGATTTGGGGGGCGCTCGCGGTTTCGGTAGTGGTGCACTGGTTCTACCAGTTTGCGATGATCCGTGCACTGCATCGCGGTGACCTATCCCTGGTGTTTCCGGTCATGCGCGGGCTGGCGCCCTTGCTGACTGCGATAACGGCGACCATCGCGCTGAACGAGACGCCGGGTCCGCTGGGTTGGCTTGGGCTAATGATCGCCACCGCGGCTCTGATCGTGTTCGCGCTGCCCGAGGGCAAAGACGGCAAGCATCCGCCGGTCAAGCAAGCGGCCCTGTTCTGGGCCATGGTCACAGCGCTCGGCATCGCCTTTTACTCAGTCGCAGATGCCAATGGGACGCGCATCGCCGCAGACACGGAAACGGTGCTCACTTTCATCGTCTGGTTGTTTATGCTGGATTGGATTGGGATCACAGCGGCGCTCGTCTGGACACGGCGCGGCGCCGTTTGGTCCACTCTCGCGCCGCAAATTCGAGACGGCACGATTGGCGGCCTGCTTGGCTCCGTGTCCTATGGCGCGGCGCTGTGGGCGTTCACTATGACCGAGGCGGCGAATGTGACAGCCATCCGCGAAACCTCGGTGGTGTTTGGGGCGGTTTTTGGCGCAGTGTTCCTGAAAGAGGCGTTTGGACCTCGACGTATCCTGGCAGCCAGCGGTCTCGCCTTCGGATTGATGTTATTGGAGTTTGCGCCTTAACCCTGTTTTGGCATGCAGCATGCTAAGGATGCAGCATGAAGCTTCTCCGCCATCTTGCTGGATACCTTCCGGTTAAAATTGCCAGTGGCATCGCGGCCTTTGGCGGCGTCTATGTCTACAC
>JBCCAA010000011.1:0-52253 GCA_039815055.1 Pseudomonadota bacterium
ATGTCGGTCTCACCCCTTTGGCCCAGAAGACCTGGACGCTAGCATATTCGAAACGGTTGCAAAGGTGCCGTGTTTGGTCCTGTCAGTTTAAACGCGCTTGAGTAGGCCGAAACGGTGGCGGCCGCCCCCGCTGAATAGTCGGTTTGAGCGCCAGCCTCCAAGGTAGAAATGGAATACCAGATCGACGTTCAGAATGAGAGGGTGTTGGCGCAGACGGGCCCCACGTCAGAATGAACCAGTTCAGTGTCTTCTGCCTACTGCTGCGCCCAGAACATCCATTCAATTCACGTAAAACTGCCCTTCAGTTTGGATATAGATGAGGCAGTCGGTCTGCGCTGCCCAGTCCTTGTTCGTCAAAAACCACCTCAACGAATTCAAAGTAATCTCAAAAATGGGTGCGCGTCCATATGGCCCGGAAATCCAGTTAAATCTTGAGGCGCGCGTACCAAAGAGCGGCCTCAGCGGAAGACGTGATCAGTAATCCAGCCGTGCTCTGATGCCCCACAAAGCGGGTTCAGAACGGAAAGTATTGTAACCGATGAAGCCGAAGCCGGAGACGGCATAGTCCTCGTTCAGGAGGTTTCGCCCGAAGACAGAAACCTCGATTCCGCGCTCTTCGAAGCGCAGCGATGCGTCAGCTGACAGGGTGGTATACCCGGCCTGTTCACGTTCACTAAGGCCTTCAGCATCGAGGAAAAAATCGCTGCGATACTTCGCGCCGATCCGGAGCCCGCCCGTTAGCCCGGCTGATACTTGCCAGTCATAGCGGGCCGAAAGCGTCGCGGAGATATCTGAAGCAAAGGGCAGTGGGTTGCCGTCAAAAAGGTCTGCATTGCCGCCCAGATCGCTGACTTGGTCGATCTCGGTGTCCAGAAGCGTGAGACCGGCTGCCAGGCTGAATTGATCAACAGGGTGCCAGTTCAGGGCCGTCTCGACGCCATAAATTGTCGCTGCATCGAGATTGGAAAGCGAGTTCGACACAATCGTCGATCCATCCGGTAAAGGGAAGTTGACGAAGATCCGAGCTTGAGGAGCGTCATAGTCCTGGAAAAATGCGGCTACCGACCAGTGTAGCGTGTTGGTAGGGCGTGACCTATAGCCGAGTTCGTATGCGGTGACGGTTTCCGCTCCAAACAGGCCTTCATCTGCATAGTGGAGCGCATTGTTGGCAACCTCGCCGTTGAATCCGCCAGATTTGTAGCCTTGCGTGATCGAGGCATAGGCCAGACCTGAGCCGAACTGGTAATTGAGGCCAACATTGCCGCTCCAGAACGTGTCTTCGATCTCATTGCCGCCAATGGCTGGCCCCGCGCCGTCCCGATTGTTGAACGCCACTGTGCCGTCATCAAAGATGTGTTCACCCTGGCCGCTGCCCTCTATCGTTTCATGGTCCAAACGCAGTCCGCCGATCAATGACACGCGCGGGGACAAGTCGATGTCGCCTCGCGCGAAAAGCCCGAGGCTTGTTCGGTCCTGGTCAATCTCCGTCACCAGTGTGGTCGCGACGCCACCAGAGGCCGGATTAGGGCCAACCCGGCCCGGCGCACCGACATAGCGGCATGTGCCAAGCAGGGTGGCAGGGTCCAGTTCGCCACACCAGATTGTGTACACTTGGCTGAAATCATCATAGCTCGCTGATGCCCCGAACAGCATGCGGCCCCATTCGGCTTCGGTTTGGAGACTCAGATCCTGGCTGAGCTGAAGATAATCCCGGTCATAGGAGAGATTGGCGTTCAAGCTGTCATTGCCAAATGGGGCTGGGGAGCCGTCAAAATCAAACCCGTATTGCTGATTGTAGCCTTCGATCGCGGTTAACGAGACAAGCTTCCATTCGGCGAACTCCCCCTCCCAGGCCGCCGAAATCCCGTAGAACTCATTGTCAGTGTCCTGGACGCCATCACCGCCAATCGAAATCTCGAAATCATCCACCTGCAAGGCGCTGTTTCGGGGGCTGGCATTTGTACCATTGTCCTCTTCATAGTGGCCGCGCAGCAGCAGCTCTCCACCGGCAATATCTTCCACCAGCAGGCCGGCACGCAAGCCGAACCGGTCTGTTTCTCCCCCGGCCGATTCAGGGCCTTTGGCAACGGCTTGCGAGGTTTGGACATTCTCCAGCGCCGAAGTCTGGCGAAGGGCCCGGCCTGCAAGGCGCAGGTGAATGCCGTCAGCGAGCGTTGTGCCACCGGCGGCGCGGACGTCGACCCGATCGAACCGACCGAGACTCGCTTCAGCAAAGCGAGACTGATCCTCGCCGGGGCGAACCGTCTGGAAGCTGATCACGCCAGAAGATGAATTACGTCCGTAAAGCGTGCCTTGAGGGCCTTTCAGAACTTCGATCCTGTCCAGATCAAAGAGCAGCCCGCCGGTCTGCACGTTCGTCGCCAGCAAGACCCCATCGACATACACGGCGGCGGCGCCTGGCGTAAGCGCTTGGTGGTCCACCGCGCCGATGCCGCGAATCTGGAACGCGACCTGAGTGCCGTTGGCGACCGCGGCTTGCACGCCGGGCACCAATTCAACGATGTCTCCTGCATCGTTCAGGGCCGTTCCGGCAGCGATGTCATCCATGGCAACAAGATTGACCGAAGCCGGAGTTTCAGCCAGCGGCTGAGCCCGCTTCGAGGCGCTTACGACAATCGGGTCAAGCCGAACGTCCGGCTGGAGCGGTTCTGCGAAAGCGGGCAGTCCGGCGCAAAGGCTCGCGGCCACAATTATGTGTCGTTTCATGAGCAGTCTCAATTGGGAGGAAGGCTCTCTTCTACCCGCCCAAACGTTACGTCAACACCTGTCCGGTGTCGTTGTCCCCACAGCAACCGCCTTGGCTGCCAGCGTTTCGGATGCGACCGATTACACGTGGCGCAAGAAGATTGGTGGTGTTGGGCTACCCGATTTAGCCGATGCGAAAGCGCTTGAGAAGGAGAACGCTCGGCTGAAGTCGATCGAGGCGGGCCTGGAACTCGATAAGCTGATCCTCAATGAGACGCTCGACACAACACTATAACGCGCCAGGCATGCGCCGACCCCAGAAACCCTACCTCAAAGTTGCCCATAACAAGGGGGGACATCTGCAACATCGAACGAAAACCCTGTTACCGACCGACATAGACAAAGCCAGTCCAGGTCCGCGGGTCCGAATTACCCTGATCAATCAGATCAAGAACGCTTTTCTGGAGGGCAAGCGGTACGGAGTCCGAGGCCGTAAGCACAGGCAGTGTCACATTTGAGGAGACATCGTCGCGAAGCTGAAAATGAGACATCAGGAGGCCCCGTGCGCCGGCGATGAAAAAGGGCTCGGCAAACCCGGTGAAAATGGACTGGCTTTCGCCGCTCTTGGAAGATGCAGAGTTGCAGCCTGCCAGGATCAGCAGATCCACATTCAAGGTGAGTTCTTCGACAATCTCTGAAACGGCAAGGAATCCGTCATCGCGGCCATCTTCGCCGCCGCTCGACGGCAGGGAAAAGATCAGCCCGTTTTCAGGGGCGCCATACTCGCCCTGCAACACGAAATGCGTGGCGATGATACCGCTCTCATATGTTTGATCATTTAGACTGCGAAGCCCGGCTTCTGTGGCGTCTGAACCGGTCAGAATCGTGGTGGGTTGGTCTGTGCCTTCAAACAGTGTTCTGATCGACCGCAGCTCTCGCAACGCGCCCGGCAAATGGGGCAGGGCGTTGCCATCCATTCCGCGAACAGCCCCGCGCAACACTGGACCATCTTCAAGCGGCACGTCAGGGCAGCCGAGCACTTCGGCCAGGCCGATGCAGGGCGCACCCACGCCAAAGATCCCGGACTCCACGTCGGTGTTTTCAACATGTGAAAGCCTCACGAGGCTATCGGCGTCAGGAATTCGGCTCACCGCCCACCGGCGGATCAGCCAATCCGGTTCACTCGAGAGGGCATCTGGGCGCCGGATGAGACCAGCAAACGGCACGGCAGCGATTGGACCATCTGCGGCAATGATAAGCGTGCGCGCGCCGGCCAGCTGCGTCTCAATGGGCGCTATCAGGGCATCATAGAGATCGCGAGCCGCGTTTGCGTCGAATACAGAGCGGTCTGTCACTGTACCTTCCGGGCCCTCGCACACCGGTCGGTTGCTATCATCGAGATAGGCGCGCACCCGAGCGGTTAATCGGCAGGCGGTTTCATGATCAAGGTCAGAGACCTTCCAGTTCAATTCACCTAATGCGTTCACCACAAATAGATGGGTCTCGGTGTCTGTGGTGACGATTTGAAGGAAAACTTCCTCATCGCGAAGAGCTTCTGAAACATCTTCAGACGATTCGGCCGGCGTTTCGGCTAGTTCGGACAAGTCCGGATTGGCGGTGAGGAGTTCTGTTTCAAGCTCGATCAGCCGACCGTCGGTATTGGCGAGATTTGTGAGCGCTTGCGACGCGTCGGTGTCAGAGAAGGCGCTTGTGTCCAGGTTTGTCAGAAGATCACGGCGCGCCAAAAGCAGTTGGTCCAACTCAGCCAGGCGGCCTCGCATTTCGGCATCTGAAGCCGACCGCGTCGCAAGGGCACGGCGAAGATACTGGGCAGAATTGCTGGCAAAGACTTGTTGCGCCATTTGAAACCCGATCTCCGCATCCGGCTGGCGAAGATCGAGCATATGGGTCGCGGTCAGATAAGCCTGGACGGATCGGTTCCTGCGGACGATGCGCCGAGGGTCGACTTGCTGTGCGATGGATAGGATCTGGTTGTACCGCAGGTCCTGTAAGTGTTGATTTGCGTAGTGGCGAACCCTCGGCCAGTCGCGAACGTACTCAGAAATACTGACGGCATGGGCGCCCAGGCGTTCTCTCTGGTCGCTGGGCGCGAGCTGTTGAAGCGTTTCATGGATCCGCGCAGTGCCAGTGTCGACCTCGCCCGCATAGACTTCCGCTCGACCGAGCCTGAAATCGTTTTCTGCGGTCATTATGGTTTGGGTCGAGCCGCCCGAGGATAAGTCGGCAGCTTGCCGGGCATAATCCAAGGCAAGGCCCAGGGATCCGGCACGCCCCCTGGCCACCAAGGCAAGGTGTTGGTCGGCAAGTGAACTGTAAAGCGCCGCCCGATACTGGGGCACGGGTTCCGTTTCAACGATGCCTTCAAGGAATGCGATCACGTCCCTGCGCTCTTGTGGTGTAGCATCCGGGTCGTTGCTTGCGAGCGTTGTCAGATAGGCCGCCAGGCGGATGAGGATGCTTCGATCTACGTCGACGGCTGCATCGATCGTCTCTTTGTTGAGCGTCAGATCATCCAGGTCACCGAGCCCGGCGCCCAGCGCAGAAAAGCCGATTAGCAAATTGGCGAGCACGTTGAGCCCCGGCGATGTGTTTTGTCGGCCCTCGGCGACTTGCCTGGCCCGAATACGCTGCGTGATCTGGACGGCTTCAAACAGGCGTCCCTGCCGCTGCAGCATATTCGCTTGTGCCAGTTCCAGCCGGTCGAGGTCGCATGTCTCGCCAATCTCACCTCGTGCGCAGACCGCGGCCGCTTCTGCCGTCCATCGCTCGGCGCCGGGTATGTCGCCCGTGGCAGACAGGATGGCCGCAGTGTTTGTGTGCAACATCACCAGCAGCGGATTGTCCGGCCGTTTCTTGGCGCGCTGCGACGCAGCGATCGCTCGCTGGGTAGCTGAGGCGGTGTCCCCGCGCTGGAAAGCAAGTACGGCGCGTCCGGCATCGATCTGGACGAGTAGATCGTCGCGATAAGGGTCCTGGGAGGCCAACAGGTAATCGGCGGCGCTTGCAAATGCAGTTTCAGCGCTCTCAAGGTCTCCCGTTGCCTGGGCCACCACGGCGCGGGCATTCTCGGCGCGGCCACACCAGGACAAGATCCGGTGCTTGCAGGTCGCCGCACCAAGCTTGTCGTTGAGATGGGCACCGAGTTCTGTGACCTCACTATAATCTTGCAGTGCAAGCGTGGCTTCAACGTCCAGTACGGCCACCGCCAGATCAATGTCCGGGGACCCAAGTCGGGCGGCATCGGCCCGCGCTAAATTCAGCAATTCTTCTGTGCGTTCGACTTGCAAGTATGGTGTGACAGAACTGATAAGACGCAGGCGCTGTCGAGCGGATGCGTCATCCGCGCTTTCATCGGACAGCGCATTCAACATTGTGATTTGTGCGTCCACGTCGTCGCGAACAATCAGGGTGTCGATGGCCGCATCGGCATCCGCTTGGGGCTCCAACACTGGAGGGGTAGCGCAGCCGACAAGCAGTAGTCCAACAATCACAATCTGCAAATGGGCCCGGTGAAAACTGCTGAACCAGCGATGACCTGCCATTAGCGGCTCCGGATGTTGATTGTTGAAGGCAAAGCCGTGCGCGACGCATTCATTAGCGCCGTTTCCGTTGGGCCTGCAATGGCCAATCAGTTGGTGATAAGTTCTATATCCAGGGGCGTCGTGGTCTTCGGCTGGATCGTGATCAGGTGTTTGCCCGATGATTTCGGTTGCCAGACGCACAAAGGAAAGGTGTCCGCAGTTTTCATGAGATTCTGATGGGCGTGCTCGTCAATCTCATAAACTGACATGCGAACCGAAAACGGCTTCTCCGACCGCAAATAAGCAATCGCCTGGTCATCGACTTCGAAGTCTATCTCGACATTTTCTGCCATACCCATCCGCAACGCGATATTCCGGCGAAACGGACCGCCAATGGCACCGCGATATTGGATAGGCTCTAGTCTCAGGAGGCGCGTAACCAGATCTGGCCGGTCGGCGATAAGACCGGCTGTGATCTCAAAGTCTATCGGGTGAGTGAGCGCGTGACCGGTCTGTTTCTCCAGGTCCACTAGGCGTTCGAGCGCAACCAGCATACCCTCGCCATCAAAACGGGCCCGCGCGCTTTTGAGCACGGCTTCGGCATACTGGCGGTCGCGATCATCGAATTTTTCTGCGCTGGCGGATCCGCCTGCCAGACCGAACATCGCTGCGCCCATGCCCACAACGACCCTCCTGCGATGTACGTTCATGAGCGCATCTCTTCCTGACTAACGTAGCGCGACCCAATGGGAGCGGGGAAAGTGACTTTCACTTCCAGGCCTCGTGTGTTCGCACGGTCTTTAAAGCTGACACGAGCATTCAAGAACTCCACGAGCTTGTAAACGATAATCAACCCAAAGCCGTGACCATGGGCACGGCTTTGGGCTGGCCCTCTCCGGGCACGGGTCGGTCCGGTCGCGAAGTTGAAGTCGTCGGGAAAGCCCGCCGTGCCTGGTCCACAGTCACGAACCATGAGCATCGGGCGGCCATCGGGCGCCAATTGAAGCGTAACCGAAACCGTGGAGCCAGGGTCAGTGTAGGCAATCGCGTTCCGCAACAGATTGTCGAAGATGAGATTGTAGGCGCCGTTCAGGCCGAGCCCACGCAGGGGAGCAAGTTGCGTCGTGATCTCGACTTTCTTGTGCGCGATATCAAATTCCAGCTCGTCCAACGTGCGTTCGATTTGATTTTTCAGGTCAACATCTTCAAACGGCGTTGATTTACCCAGAACGAAATCTGCCACGGCCATCACGCCGTTATATTTGTTTCGGCTCGATTCAATGTGTTTCAGAATGTTATCCAGCACGTCCTCGTCAAGGCCATCTCGGCGGGCAATGACATTGGCCGCTCGGTCGATTGACAACATAACGTCGTGCTGGAGAAACCGCCGAAGGAACGAGAACATGCCGATCCGGTCATTGATCCTGTCCCACAGCGGCCCGACCGAATCGAACACGCGAGAGAGCGACTGGTTATCGGTGTTCCAATCAGATTGATTGAGTGCCTGGCCATTTCCAAGTGCGTCGAACAGGGATAGCAGCTTATCTTCGGCAACGAGGCGCCGTCGTTCTGTCTGTTGCATGCGGTAGATCATGATAATCGAGGCGGCAGCCGTCGACATCAGCAAGATAAGACCAACAACGAGAATGAGCTGTTGCGCGCCCCTGGGGCTGCGGGAAATGAACACGTTCAGTACACTGTCAATCTGCATCCATCGACCGTAGACAGTGATTTCCTGTTCACCGACCAGCACGCGCCGGAACTCTGGCGGCTTGTCCAAATCGGGCGGTCGCCCATCGACCAGTGAGATGTTGCCACCTTGGTTCTGACCAAGCTCATCGACGATCAGATAGTATCCAAGATTGCGATCGCTGCGCCGGATTAGCGGGTCGAGCGCGCCGACGCCCGGCAACAGCTTGTCGCTGGCGCGCAGGGTGTCGATTTCTGCGTTGATTTCACTGGCTGCCGACACGCGCCATTGTTCCAGGGTCGCGAAGGTGAATGCTGCAAATACGGCCAGAACAGCAAGGATCAAAAGGCCCAGATCGCGGCCAAGACCACGGAGTGGCATGTTTGCCTCAAAGACGGTCTGGGTCGAGGAAGTAGCCGACATTGCTGACATTGCAGATCACATCCTTTGCGCCGTGGCGCCCCAGTTCGTTGCGCAGACGCGTCATGGCGGAGTCCACGCGATCGCGTCCAACAGAAAGTTGTTGCGGCCAGCCTACGCTGTGAATCGCCTGGATTGGAATAACTTCACCAGGCCGTTCGGCCAGAAGGGCGAGTATATCAAAGCATTTGGGCGGCATCTGCATGGGGTTGCTGTTCCAGTGTGCCTCACGCTTGTTCAGGTCGACCTCCAATTGGCCGCGCTGATAGTGGAACATGTCAACGGCGCGACGCAGGCGGATTGCAAGGTCTTCATTGGAGTACATTTTGGTGATGTAATCGACCGCGCCGGCGTCCAGTCCGTCCCACTGATCACCTTGTTCGGTCAATGCAGACGTAATGATGACGGGCAGTTTCTCGCCATTGCGGCGCAATTCACGGATCATCCAGAGCGTGTCGCTATCGGGTTTGTCGTCCAGTACGCGGTCAAGTATTAGCGCCTGGTAACGCGGGCGAGCCTCAAGTATTTCTTCGAGAGTCGCATCAGCGTCGGTCATCCAGGTGGCTTCACCGCCCAGTGTTTCCACGACACTGATCGCCTGCTCGGCAAACTGAGCTTCGTCTTCGAGTATGATTACGCGCAAAGCTTCCCTCCGTGCCTGAGTTGAACTTTGCGTTTGTTGCGACGTGCGAGACAAGCCCATTCTCCCGACGGGTTAGTTGTGGAAGCATGGGAGATCATTCGTCACAAATCGAGACGAACGTCATCCGTCGCTTTTGTCCGTTTCCAAAATGGCTGGTATGCGCGAGCAATGATGTGCGGTTTGAGGGAAAGCACAGCCCACAAGGCCTGTGCACCGCAACCAAAAGAGGTGCGAACTGCGGGAGGGTGGCTCTCGCAGCCCGGTGCCTCAAAAGCAAAGGCAATTGAAAGGGGCGGTTTCATGCTCGGTAGTATTGGAAAGCGAACAAAAGTGGTAAGCGCAGCGGCTATGGCCGTTGGTATGATGGGCCTCAGTGGGTGTGAGACCCTCGACGACCTGACGGCGGGTGAAGCAGGCGTGCTTAGCGGAGTTGTAACAACGGGGGCCTGCTTGGTCGCGCGCAACAATTTGGGGCTGAACCTCACAACAACACAGTGCGTTGCCGTTGGAATTCTAGCGGGTGTGGTCGCTGGTGTGGTTCAAAATGACCGGATCAGTGACAGACTTTCCGAAGAAGATAACAAGAAACGCAATCAGGCGATCGCGTCAACGACTGTGACGGGCGAGAACGTGTCGTACACAACTGAAAACGGCGAGATCGGTCAAATCGAACAGACGAACGCCTATCAGAACGCCCAGGGCCACGAATGCACAAGCAGCCGGGAAACGATTACGCTCGGTGGCGTCCAGGAAACCGTGACCCACAACATCTGCAAAGATGCTGATGGCGAGTACTACTCCGAATAAGGCGCCAGCTTCGTGCGGTCTCTGATCCTGGCCATCGGCCTTGTTGCCGGCCTGCCATGCATTGGCGGGCCGGTTTTTGCCCAGTCGCCTCCTCCCGTGGAGGGCGTAGAAAACGCCTTGCGCGCGCGTGCGGCCGCTGCGCCTCCCGAAGGTTATACTTCGATTGCGACTGGTGTGTTTCTCGCGGACCAGTGGCACGTGCTAACGAATGCCCATGCCGTGATGGCCTGCAGCGTAATCAAGTTGGAAAACAGCGAGTTGGAAGACGTGCCGGCTACAGTGATCGCCCTCGATACGCGTGTCGATATTGCTTTGCTGCGGAGCACGGATGCCAACTCACATGGGCTTGGGATTGCGACACTGGATCGAGCGCCCGGCGAAGCGGCAAAAATTCTAACATTTGATGGGCTGCCAGGCGCCGCCAGCCGCGGCATGCAGGTGCCTGCGACGGTCACCGCTGATCCCTTGTCACGCCGGGGCCTTGCCACTTTGTCGGTCGAAATCGGCAGCGGCCAGTCCGGCAGCCCCGTTATTCGCAACGGCGATCTCATCGACGGGATGGTCATTGGCCGGCTTGTCCGGACGGGGCGCGGCGCCATCGCCACGGGCCAGATGATCTCCGACTTGTTGGAATATGTCGGCTTGAAAATCCCTTCAGATCTCGACGCTGATGACGAATTTGAACGCCCAGCAGAGGCAGCCCTTGTGGCTGTCAGGTGTACCCGATGAAATTACGCATGCTTTCGCTCGCCCTCACCGCCAGCAGTCTGGCGTATGGCCCAGCCTTTGCCGACAAGCCCGACAACATGCCGCAACAGGACTATGCGGCACTGCTGGAAACAGCGGGCCGCACACTCGATCTTCCGGCGCGGTCAACGGTGTCGCTCAATTGGACATCGCCGCTTGGCCATTCCGGTCAGGTTGCTCCATTGGGCATGCTGCCGCAATCGGCAAGCGGAGCGACGTGTCGCGGTTTCATTGCCACCTATGTGTTTCGTGTTTCCGGAGCGCGCAATGATGCGCGATTGCGTGGAACAGTGTGCCGTTTAGGTGATCGCGTTACGTCTAGAAATGTCGACGTGATCGAGGGCATCATCCCGCCCGGCATAGGTGCCAGTCCGCCACCCTCACCACCACCGCCGCCGCCACCGCCGCCGCCTCCACCCCCGCCGGCGCCGGTGACCTCCGACAACACAACGGAATACACCAACGAGCTTGGTCACACCTGTTACCTCACCGTGACGACGACGATCACCGGCACTGAGACGTCAACCCGGGAAGACCGGTCCTGCGTCAGTGATACGGGGTCGCGATATCAGGATGCGCAGCTGCCGCCAGCTCCACCGGAGCGACCTTACCAGAATGAGGCGGGTGACAATTGCACTGAGAAGGCAGAAACGGCTGTTTTGGGGGGACGTAAGCAAAGGCGGTCCACGCGTGAATGCGAAAGCTGGCTCGGCGGCACTTATGCAGATGGCGATGCCGGGGAAAGCGGCAACGAAGCATTGGAAGCCATTATCGATTACATGGATGAATTACGTTATTGGCCGGCAGATAGTGATCGTCGGCCAAGCCGAGCTGAACTCAAGGAGTTGGCTGAGCAGTTCATTGAAGACAACCGCCTGGACGGTGTAGATCTACCATCAGAGCTGCTTGCCGCCCTGGATGAAGCTGCCAAACGCTCTTCTGATCTACCGACTGCCAGTTGCGACTTGCTGGAAAACACAGACGACGAGCCAGCAGACGAAAATGCGCAGGCCTGTATAGAGATCGATTAGACCTGCGCGAACTTTGAAGGTTTATGAAACGGTCATCCCGTCGGGATGGCTGTTTTAGCTTTTGTACCGAGTAACGGTCAGAGTGACATCGCGCGAACCTGAAGTCGGCGCCGCCTTGGCTTCGATCCCACCCTCGAAGATGGAACTGGTCAGCGCCGCTGGGAGGCCGCCGCCGGGCTGGATCATATAGGATTGGCCCGCAGACGTGCCGCGTAGCAGGAAAGCGCCGGTGGCATCGAGGCTGATGCGGTCACCAGACCCCAGATCATCGAATTCAATCTCGGTCCAGCTGTCAGTGCTCAAGGTCAACTCGTCGGTGTCACCGCCCGACAGCATCGTCATGGAAAGTACGGCGACGCCAATGACGGCGAACACGGCGATTGCACCATAGAGCATGGAGCGTTGGCCGCCCTTTTTGGGCGATGGCTGAACTGGAGGTGGCGCCTGAGGGCGGCTTTTGCGGCGTGACCCGCCAGACGTTGGCGTGACCTTGACGGTGGAGTTTGCATTGGTGGGCGGTGGATTCTTCACGGTGGCCGGGCTGATTGCCGGTGCGGCTTGGGCCGTTCCGACAAGCGCGGCTCTCCATTCCTCAATCGATTGTGGGCGATCCTCTTCGTCAGGCATCAAGGCCCAATCAATCGCGCGAAACAGGCGCTGTTCGAGCGCATTTGCGGCTTCTGGAAGCAGGGGCTGATAGGGGTCGTTTTTGCGGCGCAAGGTCGCCTCTGGCGGAGGACCGCCGCGGACCATGCAATAGGCGACGGCAGCCAGAGCATATATGTCAGTGTAACAGTCTTGCTCGTCGCTTGGTGAGTACTGTTCGATCGGCGCGTAGCCGACCGTCAGTATCGCCGTCATGGGCCGCGACTTGGCGCTGACATTCATGCGGGCGGTGCCGAAATCGACAATCACCGGTAAACCATCCTCGCGGATGAGAATATTTGAGGGCTTCAGATCGCGATGCAAATAGCCCTGTGAATGGACTTTTTGCAGGCCGTTCATCAGTGCCAGGACGATTTCTTCAATTCGCTCAGATGGCACACGCCCATCATGGTGGTGGATCTCGTCGGACAGCTCCGAGCCGGGGACGTATTCCATGACGATGTATCCGGTATTGCGGGCCGGAAAATACCGCAGCACGCGCACAACATTATCGTGGGCGCCGATGTCAGCGAGTGTTCTGGCTTCCTCAAGAAAGTCCGTGAGACCCGTCTTGAACTCCTCGGCAAAGTCGATGGTGCGCGGGCGCACTGTTGCGCTCTCATCGCGGCCTGCCAAGTCTGTCGGAAAGTATTCCTTAATGGCAACCTTGATGCTCAGGGACGTATCTTCAGCAAGGTAGGTAATGCCAAATGTGCCCCGTCCGAGCACTTTCAGGATGCGGTAGCCTTCAAACTCGCTGTTGAGTGGAAGGGAGTCCATGTCTTCCATTATGGTGTCTCCGGTTCGGATTCGCTTGGTGTTATTTGGTCTTGCTCCGGCGGTTGTTGTATTTCCGGCACGGCAAGGGGCTCCAGACCCGGGTCGACAGTGCCAGACGCATCAAATTGGGTATCGCGCGAGTCTGGCTGACCGCTGCCCGAGGTTTGGTCATCGCCAGCTTCATCCGATCCACGACTTTCGTCCGCGTTGGGGGTCGTTTCTGAAAGGGGCTCACCACTGGGTGGTTCCTCTATAATGGCGGGTGGGGTTTCGATGTCACCTTCGCCAGGAGTGTCAGGTCGTGGTTCGGGAACGTTCGGGCCGCTGCGAAGTGCAAAGAACCAAATCGCTGCCAGCAGCGCCAACACAACGCCAACACCGCCCGCCCAGATCATCCGATTGGACACTGGCAGTGCTGCCGCGGTGCTCGCCCGGCGCGGATCACGGTTGAGTGTGGCGGCATTTAATGATGTCCGGCTGCGCTGGGCAGTTTTCCGAGAGAGCAGGGCAACAGAGACATTGTCCTGGGCCGGAGTGTCATGCGCCAGCACCGCTGAAACCAGACCTTCGGCCATGTCCTGAGCATTGCTCGTTTTCGCGCTCAACACGTCAATGATTTCATGTTCAGACAAGGTGTCCAGGCCATCACTGGCCAGAAAGAGCGTGTCAGAATCACCTAAAGTGACGGGGGTATCGGACTGGTCGATCATCTCTATATCCCTGCCCATCAACGCGCTACGCAGCGCTGACCGGCGTGGATCTGTATCTGCTTCTTCGCGCGTCATGCGCCCCTCAGCGATGAGTTCCTCAAAAATGCCGACCATGGAATGGTCTTCGTTCAGGCGGTAAAGGGCGCCGCCTTCAATCTTGCCGACGATGGAATCGCCCACGCTGATCCAGTGCCAACCTTCCGCCGTCGAGCTCGCTGCAACCAGCGTGCAGCCCATGCCATCAAGCTCAGGGTCTTTCTGAATGGCCACATCCAACGCCTGGTTGGCCGCGAGTAATGCCGCATACAACCGCTCTGGCACCGTCGTTGTGTCGTCGCCGACGGCATATGCATCCAGGAATGTGCGAACGGCAGTATCGGAGGCGGCCTTGCCGCCGACATGACCGCCCATACCGTCAGCCACAACGACCAGTTCCGGGGTCGCGTCGCCGCCCTCGCCAGATGACTGGAAGCCGATTGTGTCTTCCTGATAGTCGCGTTTGCCGGTGTGCTGATGGTGGCCGAACCAGGTATCAGGCATCGGGTGCCGCCGCGGTCTGACTGTCCTGCCAGTCCCAGTCTTTTGAACAGAACGGCACGAATTTCAGGTGCGTGCTGCCAACTTCGATGATGCTTCCGCTTTGTAGTTCGCGTGGTTCCAGAACGGTCTCACCGGACAGATATGTCAGGTTCACCCCATCGCCGTGTTGCAAAAGAAACATGCGGCCACGCGGTTCATAAGTGACGATACAATGGGGTTTGCGGGACACTTCGCCGTCGCCGAAATCGCAGACCATGCGGTTGTCGTTGCCTCGCCCAAGGGTGTTGCGCCCATATCCGATGGTCAGCACCGCGCCTTTGCCGGGGCCTTCCACAATGACCAGCCAACCCACTACGGGATCGTCCATATTGTCGGTTTTTGTACCCGCCTGGGTTTGATCCTCGCGCCCGACAATTCGTGTTGCTTCTTCCAGTTTTGGTCTGGCAGACTTTGGCGCATCGGGTGTCGAAGGCGCAGCAGGCCGGCCGCCCGTTGGCGGCTTGTTGCCCGAAGGTTTCACTGTCGGCGTGTCGTACTTTCCCGCAGCACTGGACGGCGTATTTGAGGGCGGGGTTGGTGTTGATGGACTGCCGGTGCGACCGTTTTTGCCGGTGGGCGGCACGCCGACCGTTGGGGTTTCAAGAATGCGCCCGTCTGGGCCACGTTTGATACTCATGGTAGGCTCCTATTTGTCGTAAAGGCGGTTGATGAGGTTATCGAGGCAGTATTGGCTGGATCGGTTCAAGGCCAGTTCTTCTTGTTCCTGACTCAAATGCATCAGGAAGACGAGGAAAGCTGATTGCAGAAGAGCGACCAACGTTGTGTTGAAGGCCACGCCCAGATTGCGTGTGAGCTCTCGCATCCAGTCTCGCAATTCATCGCTTGCGGTCACATCCGGCGGATCGCCAGCAACTTCCAGAGCGAACGCAATACCAATCACCGTGCCCACAAAACCCAGCGTCGGAATGAGCCATGTGATGTAACGGATCATATTGTACCTGATCTCGATTTCATCGTGAAACAGCTGCTGCGACATGTTCATGACTTCGCTGGCCTGGCTGACATCGCGACTGGCCTGAAACTGCCATATAACGCGAAGGATCATGCGCAGGAGGAATGAGTTTGTGCCTTTGATCTCGCTGCGCACCTTGCTGGCAAAGGGCGCCAGGTCCTTGGCCCGCAGCATTGTTTCGTCGTCTTCCGGCAGAAAGCCGCGATCTACATCCTGCAACTCTCGCCTTGACCGCCAGCTGCGTAACAAAAGCTCGCCCAAGCCGATGAAGAAGATCATCCACATGACGTTCTGGATCGTTACCGGATATGGAAACCGACCGTTCCGGTCCAGCAGGATGGCTGCCAGGAATCCATCCTCGTCAAGCGAGAAGGTCAGGGCGGCAATCCATAACACGCCGAAGCCGAGTGCTGCGAGGAATACGAATAAGCGTGATGAATCATTCGCTTTGACTTGAATATTTGACATGTCCTCGAGCCCCTATCTCAAGAGTGCGACCATGACGGTGCCGATAAAACTGGCGCCGGAAACGAAATCGCCGCCGCCCCGTTCGGCCAACGTGCGCAAGTATGGAATTGCATCCGGGTTCCCGGACGCCGTTGCGTACACAACAGACACTTCTCCGCCGGTGCTGCGGAAGGCAGCGGCATCGGAATAGGTCTGCTGAATCTTGTCTGCGTAAACAGCATTGTCTGTGACAATGATGATCATGCGAAGAGATGAACTGGACCGCCAGTTTTGATTGAGCGCTTCACGCAGGGCGCCGTCAATCAACTCAGGAAGCGCGTCTGGCCCCGAATTGTTGCAACGTCGTCTATCTGGTGAGATTCCCGCAGGAGGCCCGACGGAGGTTTGCTGGACAAATCGCCGGACTCCGGCCGTCATCGAAGACGTGATTTTTCTCAGATTATAGGTTCTCAATCCCAAAGACCCGAAGCAGCGATCCTTGAAGTCGATAATGCCGATGGCAGCATCGTCGCTGAGCTCTTGCAAGATCGACATCATCGATTCGATGTCACGTTTCATGCCTTCTACCTGGCCACCCATGGAACCGGTCGTATCGATCGCAATCATTACGTCCAGCGCGGGCAATCGCCTGCCCCCCGACGGAGTTGGAGCGGGGATGGCTGCTTCGGCTCGCCTCGCGCGTGCTTCGGCGGCAGCGGCTGCTGCTTTTGCCGCTTCGGCTTCGGCTTTTGCAGCTGCGGCTTCTGACTCTGCCTTCGCTTGGGCGTCTGCCGCCGCATCTCGCTCAGCTTGCGCCTCGGCCTTCGCTTGCTCGGAGGCTGCCAGTTCGGCTTCTGTTGCCGTCAGCTCGCCTTTGATGCCTTCGATCAGAGCCGGGCTGTCACCTGTATTTGGGAAGTAGGGCAGCATGATCACGGTCAAGAGGATGAACGCGCCCAAAGCCGACGCGAAAAGGTCCAGCGCCGACATGGAGAAGATGTTTATTTCCTTTGATCGCCGCGCCATCAGTCTACCAATATCTCGCCAGTTTCAGGATGACGGCGCACATTGCCCGATGGTCTGTCATCGAGAGCGACGGGTGTCTCAGCTGGCGTGTCGGAGCCCGATTGCGATGCATCGGGCGGTGTCTCACGTTCGACGGCGGCCAGGAGTTCTCCAATCGTGGTGACATGTTCACCGAGGCAAACCCTGTCACTGCGACGGACTTCGCATTGTCGAATGGTCTCCCAGTCACCGCCATGAACGCGAAAGGTTCCAAACGTGCTGGCGCAATCAGTGAGATAAAGGATGCCGTTTTGGCCCACCACCAGTTCAGCATGGCGGCGGGACACTGTGGCGTGTTCGACCGGGATTTCACATCCCTGCGCCCGCCCGATTGTGTAGGTGAGAATAGCCATGTGTCAGGCCCTCCCGATCTTGAGAGAGATGCCGGCCACTTCCAGTGTGTCGCCATAGTCGATTGGAAGTGCCTCGAACGGCGTCAGGGACTGGTGCCCTGCGCGAGAGCCATTGGTTGACCCAAGGTCTTCAGCAAAGAGACTGTCGTCCACTTTGAAAATCCGGACGTGGCGCCGGGAGATTTCCGGGTCGGAGAGGAGCAATTCACACAGGTCAGAGTCCCGACCTAGGACAAGCCCATAAGGAGACTGAAGACCTGCGATGCGCAACTTCAGGTTCACCGCATTTCCGTCGCGATCAAATCCCGTAAGTTTTGCCCCCACTCGACCAGATCCTGCGGCAATGACGGCTTTCGTCATTTTTCGAACCGGGCCTGATGATCGCCTGCGCGGCACGGGCGTTGCCTGCTGAGCGTTGCCTCCGGCACTCGGCTTTGGACCCGATGATGGCGGCACAGCGCCGCCGCGCTGAGCTCTGCGGCCTGCGCCAAGTGCAGCTCCCCCGCCGGCGCCCGCAGGTATTGGCGCAGGCGCCGTCCGTCGCCGCGACAACACCAGGAAGGCGGTGAGCACAGTGATGGCAGCAACGCCCACAACCACGAAGATTGGTGTGGTGGACAGACCGGCGACACTACTGAACAGTGCAGATTGCTCGCCGCCGCCAATGGCGCAGGACTTGTCGGTTTCAAGGAAGCTGACGCTATGGCGGGTCAGCAATTGTCCTGACTCTTCAATGGCGGATGCGAAGTACACCCCTTCGCGCCGGGCGCGCTGGGTGTTGATACCGATCACGCGACCGCATGTATCGTAAAGCGGGCCGCCGCTGTTTCCTTCCGTCACCGCTGCGCCATGCTGCAGCATTTGAACGGTCACCCCTGGCCGCCGCGGATCCCACGGCGCGGTCTTCTCAGAGGAGAAAATTCCGCGCGACAGGGTTGGCGGTTGGCGGACCACATCCACCGAGCCCAATCGGTCCGCCGCACCGGGATAGCCAAGGGCGAAAACGTCAGAGCCTCGGATACGCTCCGCTGTAGACGTTGTCACCGGGGTCAGGTCCTCGACCTCAACTTTCAAGAGCGCGATGTCCTGGTCCACCGAATAACCTATAAGCTCGGCGTCGAAGATTTCATCTTCGCTGACGAGGAAGACATGCAGGCTGCGTCCGCCAGCTATGACGTGGTGGTTGGTCAGGATGAAGCCATCTTCGGAAACGATGAAGCCAGTTCCACTGCTCATCCGGTCATCATCGATTGGCGCGAACACGCGCACGAGGCTTTGCTCAGCCTGTTCAACATTGAACTCTTCAGCTGTTGCAGCCGCGCTTACAAACAGCGCGAGCAGGACCGTCAGAACACCACGAAAAACGGTCATGACCGTCGTCTCCCGAGCATCACACACGTGAACGTGTGCCCTGCTATGGCAACGATATCGCCATGGCCCAGCGCGAGGGGCTGATTTGGGGCAAGTTGCGTAGTGTTGAGCGAGGTGCCGAAACTGGAACCGAGATCCTCGATCATGGCGCCATCAGCGGTCACGAATATTCGCGCATGTCGGCGTGACACGTCTTCTGCTTCGAGCACGGCAGACGCGCGCTCCGGGTGGCGTCCAACGACAACGCCGCCGGCGGCTTCAGGAAGCAACTTTCCGCTCAGCAGCAGGTTTCGGTCTTTGCCTTCAAGAAGAATGTCGTCCACGGGGGGGATGGCTTTTGGAATGGCTGCCAGGCGTGTCACCTCACGCTGTGCATCATCGGCCGACTCCTGTGCGACGCGCGTCTTGCCCCGCCCACGAAAGATAAGAAACAGACTTACGAGTGCGATGAGCGCAGCCAGTCCGCCACCAATTGCGGCATAGAGCTGCCAGCTTTCGACTTCACTTTCAGCTTCCGCCAGTCGCGCCTCCAGATCGGTGAGACTGGCTTCCGCTTCGTTCAAATCGGCCAGCAGATCGTTGGCTTCCGCTTCTACCTCGGCTGCCCGTTTATCTGCGTCTGCCGCCAGAGCTGATGCTTCATCTGCGGCCGCCTGGGCCTCTGCTGCGGCGCGTTGTGCAGCAGCGCGGTCCGATTGAGCGCTTTCGGCAGCAGCTTCCAACTCTTCTGCCCGTTCGCGCAGTTCGGTGGCACGCTCGGCCGATGCAGCGGCTTCTCCCCGCAGACGTTCGGCCTCATCGCGGCGTGCTTGTTCGGCATCCCGTGCGGCTTCGGTATCGCGGCGTGCCTGCTCCAGTTGAGAGGCGCACGGTGCGGTCGCACTGCCGAGGGAAAGGCCGTTTTCTGCCAGGAAGCTGGAGATGGTATCTGAGCTGACAATATGAGTGAGCGGGTCGCCGTCCTGTCTCTGGCGCAGGTCACGGCGGCGATAATCGTCGGTTGGCGTATTGACCCCGATCATTTGACCGCAGCGGTTCAACACCGCGCCGCCAAAGGCTTTAAAAGGGACGTTCGAGGTGTGTGAGACCCCGCGCTCACCATCAGCATCGGTGGCCGCGACTCCTGCGACCGTTTTGGTGTCTCCGTCGGCATAGAGGATACGTGTTGTTCTTCCAATGTCCGGCAACTCCGCTGTTTGCGGTACGGGCAAGTCCAGAGGCTGCGATGTGGTCCACAATACCAGTCGCGCATCTTCGTCCCGCGCGACAATCTCCATGCTGACAATTTCACCAGAGGGTGTGACTACCCTCCCATCTGAGCGCATGTTTCGCACCGCGATGTCGCTGGTCAGCACAGCGGACCGACCGACGGTAACCCCGGTCATCAGATAGGTGTCGCCATCATAAACCAGCCGTACTGCGACAATGCCGGGCGGAACAGTTTCTCCGGACGAGGCTACGGTCTCCGTTGGCGACGTCGTTTCCGCCGGACCTTCTGGAATAACCGGTGTCTCGTCCGGGACTTGCGCGTGCGTCCCCCCACACGCCAGAGCAATACCGAAGAGCGTCGCCGAGAAAATGAATTTGGAAATCGACATCGGCCGCCCCGGTCTGAAGTTTGAGCCCACACACTATGGGCACCGGCTGCAAGCCGCATCGGGCAAAAAAGTCAGACGCCGTCAGACCCCAGTTGATGCACAGTGGGGCTGTGGTGCTTGCGGGCGGAATCTCACTCGCAGCTGGGCGATAAAGGGCTGAATGATGATTGTGAAATTGATCGTCAAGACTGGCGAAGTCTTTGAACTCCAAGAAGAAGGTACGTGGCTGCTTGGGCGTAGCGACGATTCCGACATCTGTTTTCCAAATGATCCGTATTGTTCGCGTTACGCTGTTCATCTGACCATCGAGAACGGGGTCCTATGGGCTGAGCCGGCCGCAGACGGCAGCGAATTGACCGTGAATGGCAGACCAGTCGACGCGGCGACGCGTCTTGCCGACGGAAGCCAGATAGCCTTTGGCGAACAGGTCATTACGATCGAGATGGATACGCCTCAACCGTCTGTCTCGCCCCCAGCGAACCAATCGTCCCATGGTCGCATTGAGATTCAAGACGGGATGGTGCTTGGCCGCGCGCCAGCAGACGGTGGCGTCGCCATATCTCACCCGGCCATTTCCCGCAGCCATGCCGAATTCGACACCAGTGGCGGCGATATCTTTGTTCGCGATCTGGGCAGCACCAACGGCACATTTATTAATGGTGAGGAAATTCACGGGTCTGCGCTGCTTCGGCAGGGTGATCTGCTAAGCTTGGGTCCGAAAGTGTTTCGACTATCGGGTGGAGTCCTCGATCTTGTCGAACAAGCCTCTGATGAGGCCATCGCTGTGGAAGGGCTATGCGTTGATGTCCCGCACATTGATGGATCAGGCATGCTTCGGCTGCTCAACAATATCAACGTCACCATCGGGCGTGGTGAATTCGTCTGCATTGTCGGCTCTAGTGGTTCGGGCAAGTCGACACTGATGAAAGCCATGGCAGCTCGGTCGACGCCGACCCATGGCAACGTGCGCATGAATGGGTTGGATCTGCAGAAAAACTTCGCCGCCCTTCAGCACGATATTGCCATGGTGCCGCAAAACGATGTTCTGCATCAGGCGCTCAGCCTGCGACATGCGCTTGATTACTCGGCTCAACTTCGCCTTCCGCCTGACCTGCGCCGTCATGAACGCGCTGAACTGATCGAGCACGCCGCCGATGCGGTCGACCTCCATGAGCGGCTGGACATGCAGATCCAGCACTTGAGTGGTGGGCAAAAGAAACGCGCGAGCTTGGCCAATGAAACCCTGTCGGATCCGGGTATCCTGTTCCTCGATGAGGTGACCAGCGGATTGGATGAGGCCACCGATCGTGACATCATGGCCTTGCTGCGCGATCGCGCCCAGGCCGGCACGACCATCGTCTGTGTCACCCACACCCTCGCCAATGTGATGGCCTATTGCGACCGACTGATCGTCATGGGCCGCGGCGGGCATCTGGCATTCAACGGGCCGCCAGCGGACGCGTTGGGCTTTTTCGAGATCGAGCGATTGGGCGATACGTTTGATCGACTGGATGAGAAGGGCGCCGAATACTGGTCGGAACGGTTTCTGGACACCGAAGACGGGGATTTTGGCGCCGCCCCAGATCCTGCCGGAGCCGGCAAACCCATTGAGGTCAGCAACCGTCCAAACCCGATGCGGCAGTTCGCAATCCTTGTGCATCGCAACACCCGGCTCGTCATGGCCGACAAGCGCTATCTTGCGATGGCTTTGATCCAGAGCGTTATGATCGGTGGTCTGGTGGGCTATGCCTACAGTGATCTTGGCCAGGAAGCGCTTGCGATCACATCGCGCATTTCCCTGTTGATGCTGCTGGGTATGTCCTCGCTCTGGCTTGGCTGCAACACGTCATCGACCAATATTGTTGGGGAGGCGCTGATCTTCCAACGCGAACGCGATGTCAGCGTTTCGACCGTCGCTTTTGTTTTGGCGAAGTTCACCGTCTCCGGCACTCTGGCGATCTTTCAGGTGGCCATCGTCTTTGCGTTGACCTGGCTGATTGCTGAGGAAATTCCCGGCGAACTGCCGGTCCAGTTCGGCTTCACTGCGTTAGGGGCGCTGGTGGGTGTCGCGCTCGGGCTGATGATTTCGGCTGTGTCGCAAACCCAGGAGCAGGCAAATACGATTGTACCGCTGGCCTTGATCCCACAGCTTGTTCTTGCGGGTGTTCTGGTGCCCGCGCTGCCAGAGATTGGTGCGCGGTTTTCTGAGGTCGCAGTCAGTGCATACTGGCTGACAGAAGGCCTGACATCGGTCTACCTGGAAGCTGAAGGACCGATCATGCAGATGGATTTGGAGACCGGTACGATTGAAGAAATGGATTCCAGGTCGACGTTGCTGAGCACATTGGCGCTGGCCGGTCACGCCGTCGCGTTTCTTCTGCTGGCCAATGTATTTGCCCTGCGCCGTTTCGGACGAAAGACCGAGTAGGCGAGCGCCCTATCCGCTGAGGGGTTTGTCGTCATCATCCATTAGAATTCGACAGGCTGCGCCGTCCATATCGTCGAGTTGGCCACTTTTGACCGACCAGATGAAGGCTGCGAGGCCGACCAGCCCGAGACCCAATGCGACCGGCAGGAGAATGGCGAGAATTTCCATTAGTTCGTCACCGAACCCATGCGTAATGCGTTCAAGGTCACTACGAGCGAGGATGCCGACATAGCGACCGCGGCAATCAAGGGCGTGACGTGTCCCGTAACGGCAATGGGTACGGCGATCAGATTGTAGCCCGCTGCCAGTGCAAAGTTCTGCACCATCGCGCGCCGGGCATGTTGCGCTGTCTGAAGCGTTTCCAGGATGCTTGAAATCGACCCGGAATAGACCGCGTCGCATGCGGCAAGGCTCAAATCCATAGCGCCGCCGGGCGCGAGCGACGCATGTGCCAATGAGAGGGCGCCCGCATCGTTCAATCCGTCACCCACCATCAGTGTGCGCTGACCGGTGCTGGCGAGTGTTTCGAGCCTTGTGACCTTATCACCCGGCCATGCTTTGGCGGTCCAGCTCTCAAGATCGAGTATGTCGGCAAGTGACTTCACGGCTGGCGCACTATCGCCGCTGAGAATTTCCATGGAATAGCCAGCGTTTTTGAGCTGGATGAGCGTCTCCAGGGCATCGTCGCGCAGTCGGTCTTCAAAGCAGAAACGGACGGGCGAGTGATCGTCTTCGCAAAACCAGAAGACGGGGCCGTCCTGCAGGTCATCGACCGCACCGACCCATTCAGCCCGGCCCAATCGACAGACCACGCCATCGACCGTGCCTTCCAATCCAAGGCCCGGATGTTCGGTGACAGATGTGGCAGCCGGTCCGTTCCCTGCCGCGGATGCGATGGCGCGCGAGAGGGGGTGGCGGCTGGTACGAGCGAGTTGAGCGGCTTTGTTCAGGACAGCCCTAGCGTTCGATGTCTCGCGCCAGGTTGGTGTGCCGAGCGTTAGGGTGCCGGTTTTGTCGAAGACGATGTGATCAACGCTCGCGAGCCGTTCCAGCGCATCGCCCGATTTCAGAAAAACACCGGACCGGAACAGGCGTCCGGACGCAACAACCTGAACCACAGGCGCGGCAAGGGCCAGGGCGCAAGGGCAGGTGATGATCAGGGTGGAAACGGCCACAAGCAGGGCCGTCTGGACGCTTGCGCCGGCCAGCAACCAGCCAGCAAAAGCCAATGCTGCAGTGGTGTGGACAAAGGGTACATACAGGCTGACAGCCCGGTCTGCGATCTTGCGATAGGCCGAGCGGCGCTGCTCGCCAGCATCAAGCATGGCGGCAATATCTGATAGAAGTGAATCCGATGCTGGCGCTAGCGCGGTTCCCTGTAGGGCGGCGCCCAGATTGATCGTTCCTGCAAAGATTTTGGAGCCAGCGACCGCCTGGCGTGGCAGCACTTCTCCAGTGACCAGGCTTTCGTCCACCTCGCTTTCGCCTTGCATGATGGTCATGTCCACAATGGCGCGCTCGCCGGGCGCGAGTATCACTGTGTCGTCGGCGTCTATCTCATCGGCGCGCACGCGCTCTGCGTGTCCGGCTTGATCGATCCGAGTGACCGACTGGGTGCGAAGCGCAGCGAGCCCATGGGCGGCATCAAACGCCCGGCGTCTCAGGCGTGCATCCAGAAACCGGCCGATGAGAAGGAAAAAGAGCAGCATCACGCAGGCATCGAAATAGGCATGTTGCCCACCCGTCGCGGTTTCCCATACGCTGGTGGTGAAGGCCAGCGCGACCGCAAGCGAGATCGGTACATCCATGTTCACATGGCCGTGGCGCAACGCCCCGTAGGCGGATCGGAAGAAGTGTTGTCCTGAAAAAAGGATCACCGGGAGCGCGATCAGACCGGAGATCACGTGAAACGCCAGCCGGGTCTCACTGCCCATATCGGCGCCGCTCCAGACTGAGACCGATAACAACATGATGTTCGCCGCCGAAAACCCCGCCACGCCCATGGCGATGAGCAAAGTCTGCTCTTCCCGGCTGCGGCGTCTGGCGTCTTCGGTTTCTCGGTGGACGGAAACGCCATAACCGAGCGCAGAAACCGTATTGGCGATGGTGTCGCCTGAAAGGTCACCGCGCCAGCGCACTGACAGTTTGCCACTCGACAAGTTCAAACGGGCGACTTCAACGCCGGGCAACGCGCCCACCGCCCTCTCGATCTTGCTGAGGCAGCCGCCACACTTCGCGCCACTGACGGAAAGGTCCAATCGCGCCTGGCCATCGCGCAGGCGCACAAAAGGCTGGATGTCATTGCGATGGTCGATGCGCGCGGAGACTTGGCCAAGGCCAGAAGGACATCCAATCGCCGGCGCGTCTGCGAGCGTATTCATGGCAGGGTGACCGATTTGTGCGCGGTGAAGATGACCGTTTCGGTATCGGGGTCGATCACGGAGGCAAAACTCTCCCAGTGGCCGGAGGGCAGGTCTGCAAGGCTGGCGGCATAGAGACCGCCACCGGCGGCGCGAAACACAAGCGGTGTGTCCATGGCCGTTGTTGCCGAATGTCGGATACCTCCGACAACAACACGGCCCGAAATCGGTGCATTCTCCGTGTCGTTAAGCCGAACAAGCAGTGCGCCGTCTTCAACGCCCATTTCCGCCCGCCAACCCAAATCAGCCTGGGCCGATCGTGCGGCCAAAACGTCATTGTATTGCAGTCCCTGAAGGTAGGATTTCGGTATGTCCTCGCCTGGAAAGCTGACAATGGCCTGATACAAAAACACACCATTCACGGCGAACATCACGCCGAAGAATGCCAACAGCCACAGCAGGACGTGACCGCCTTTCAGTTCACGGGAGTCTGCGGCATGGCTCATGATTTTGGTCCTCCGAATGGCGATCGGTTGGTCACCGTTTCGCCGGTGTCCAGATCGGTCACCTCGAACACGATAGTGCGCTGGGCAACGCCTTGCGGCGCAGTGACGAGAACTCGGTAGCGGTCAACGCCATGGGCCGCGACAGGAACACTGATGCGGGTGGCGTTTTCGGTGTCGATGCCCAACACGGTGAAGCCTGCGCCCTCAATCCCGCTGAGTGAGACCGTCATCATCCGTTCGGTCGTCGCCTTGTTGACCAGCTTCAGCGTATATCCGTTGCGGATATCGCCATTGGATAGTTGCACGAAGGGCGGAGAGCGGTCTTTGAGGACATTGACCTCAAATGTGGCCTTGGTTGCCAGGCCGAAGACCATCAGACCACCGATCATTGCAATCAGCGCAGCATACAGAACAGTCCGGCTTCGGATGAGGCGGTATCGCGGCGGTGAAACGCCTTCGGCGCGGGCAGCAACGGCGACATCGGTATCATAGCCAATCAAACCGCGAGGCCGGTCGACCTTCAGCATGATTTCGTCGCACGCATCAATGCACAGCGCGCAATGGATGCACTCAAGCTGGGCGCCATCGCGAACGTCGATCCCCGTCGGGCAGACCTGGACGCATTGGTTGCAGTCGATGCAGTCGCCGCGATTGTCCCAGCTTTCAGCTTTGCGTTTGGCACCACGCGGTTCGCCGCGATCAAAACGATAGGTCACATTCAGCGCGTGCTCGTCTGTGAGTGCGCCCTGAATTCGCGGCCAGGGACACAGGAATGTGCAGACCTGTTCGCGCACGGTGCCGGCGAGGAAATAGGTCGTCAGGGTCAACACGCCCGCAAACCAGTAGGCCGACAAGGGCGCCTCACCCGTAAACCAGCCGCGCGCGACCGTGGGCGCATCATGCCAGTAAAGAATGAACGCGCCACCCGTCCAGAATGCGATCACCAGCCATGAGATATGCTTGCCCGTCTTGCGCCACAGCTTGTTGAAACTCATTGGCGCCTGGTCCAGGCGAATGCGCGCCGCCCGGTCGCCTTCAAAAGCACGCTCGATCCAGATGTAGAGGTCAGTCCAAACCGTTTGCGGGCATGTATAGCCGCACCAGACCCGTCCCAGCAGCGACGTTACAAAGAACAGCCCCAGGGCGGCAATGATCAAAAGCCCGGCGAGGTAATAGGCTTCCTGCGGCCATATCTCGATCATGAAGAAGTAGAATTTTTCGCTCGCGAAATCGGCCAAAACCGCCTGGTCAGGAATGCCGTCCCCGCGGTCCCAGCGCACCCAGGGGATCAGGTAGTAGATCGCAAGCGTCACCGCCATGACGACCCATTTCACCATTCGAAAGCGGCCATGGGCGAGCTTTGGATAGATCTGCTTGCGTTTGGCGTAGAGCTCCTGTGGCGGTGGGTTGGGGCCACCACCGCCGGATGGTGCAAGATCGACCGTGACCTTGGACATGGGCGCCTACTCACCCCCGCCAAGCGAATGGACGTAGACAGAGAGCGCCTTGATCGAAGCGTCATCGAGGCGCCCGGACCAGGCCGGCATGTGCGAGTTTCGCGCATTGTAGATCGTGTCATACACGTTGTCGCGGTCACCGCCGTAGAGCCACTCATGGTCGGTAAGATTGGGCGCGCCGATGGATCGATCACCCCGCCCGGACGCGCCATGGCAAACTGAACACTGCTGTGCAAACAGCGTTTCGGCCCGCGCTACGGCGTCGCGGTCATCGGTGCGCGCCGTAAAGTGCAGGACATAGTCTGTCAGGTCGCTGATCTGCGCCGTGGTCAGCAGCCCATCCCGGCCATAGCTCGGCATGAGGGAAAAGCGGGTCGCATCATCGTCGGGTTGGCGAATACCGTGGCGAAGCGTGGTCTCGATGCCGTCCAGCGATCCGTCCCAAAGCCACACATCATCGGCCAGCGATGGGTAGCCTATCACTCCGCGACCACCGGAGCCGTGGCACGTCGCGCAATTGTCACCGAACAAGCTCTCGCCCATGGCAAGTGCAAATTGTTGCAAATTCCGGTCTGTCTCAATCTCGTCCAGCGACGCTTCAAGCAGTGACGCCGACTGGATCGTACGATCTGCCTCAAGCGAGGCCATGGCTTCAGACACCAGCGCGCGATCTGAATGCCCGCGCAGTCCCGGCGTGTGACCGGCATTGATAAAGGGCAGGGCCGGAAGCGCTGGCATCAAGACCATATAGACAATCGCCCAGACGATGGAGATATACCAGATGATCAGCCAAACGCGGGGCAGCGGATTGTTCAACTCTCGAATACCGTCCCAGACATGACCGGTTGTCTCCACGCCGCTGTGGGCATCGACGTCCTTTTCGTTTGGGTGATCAGTCATCGGACGGTCCCTCATTGCTGAGCGGGATGCGGGCCGCTTCATTGAATTTGGACTGGTTCTTCGGCCACAGCGCATAGGTCAGCGCGCCTGCGAAAAGCATTACGAAGTAAATCAGACCCCCGGTCTGCGCGAAGCTTGAAAGCATCTCGTACATGATTGCCGCCTATCGCCGGTTGCCGAGGTCGTCGGCCTCGTAGGTTGAAAAATCGACCAGTGTGCCGGTCATCTGGAGGTAGGCGACCAGGGCATCCATTTCGGTGATCCGGTCTGGGTCGCCGTCATAGTCTCGCGCTTCGACCGTGCCGTTGCGACCGGCAGCGGCCTCATAGCTTTCGATCAAGCTGTCGTAATCGTCATAGCCAAGATTGTTGGGATCGGCCTGGGCGATCAGGTGCCCCTCGGCGTTTTCGATCATCTCGTTAGTATAGGGCACGCCCACCAGACGTTCGGTTCTCAGCCGCGCGCTGACATCGCCAAAACGCAGCGTCTTTTCCGCCAGGAAGGCATAAGGTGGCATGATCGATTCCGGTACCAGAGACCGCGGGTCTTTGAGATGATCGACCTGCCACTCATCGGAATACTTCCCGCCGACCCGCGCCAGGTCTGGCCCTGTCCGCTTCGAGCCCCACTGGAAGGGGTGGTCATACATGCTTTCAGCCGCTAGCGAGTAGTGCCCATAGCGCTCCACCTCATCGCGCAAGGGGCGCACCATCTGGCTGTGGCAGACATAGCAACCCTCGCGGATATAGATGTCGCGACCCGCCAGTTCCAACGGCGTGTAGGGGCGCATCCCGTCCACCTTTTCGATGGTGTTATCCATGTACATGAGGGGTGCCATCTGGATGATCCCGCCGATCGAGACGACGATAAGGATGCTAACCGTGAGCAGTAGAGAGTGCCGCTCAAGCAGGCCGTGATTGTTTATGAGTCCCATCGGATGCGCTCCCTATTCCGCAGGCTGGAGCGTCGTGGACGCTTCGCTGAGATTGCTGTTGGGGTGTGTCGGGACCAGGGGCTTTGCCTGGCCGTGCCCAAGGGCGGTGCGTACCAGATTGTAGGCCATGATCACCGCGCCGGAGAAGTACATGAAGCCGCCCAGAGCCCGGATCATGTAGCTGATATGCTTGGCCTCAACGGTTTCCACGAAGCTGTATTCCAGGAAGCCGAACTCATTGTAGGCGCGCCACATGAGGCCTTCGGTGATCCCGGCGAACCACATGGAAATCATGTAGAACAGGATGCCGATCGTGGAGATCCAGAAGTGCCACTCGACGAGCGATTTCGAGAACAGAGCCCGCTTCTTGTAGAGCCAGGGCACAAGGCAATAGAGGGCGCCGAAACTGATATAACCAACCCAGCCAAGTGCGCCGGAATGGACATGGCCGATGCCCCATTCGGTGTAGTGACTGAGTGAGTTGACTGCGCGCACGCTCATCAGCGGGCCTTCAAAGGTCGACATGCCATAGAAAGCGAGGCTGACGACCATCATTCGAACCACCGGATCGGTACGAAGTTTGTCCCACGCGCCCGACAGGGTCATCATGCCGTTGATCATGCCACCCCAGCTCGGCATCCACAGCATGATTGAGAACGTCATACCAAGCGTCTGCGCCCATTGCGGCAGGGCTGTATAATGCAGGTGGTGCGGGCCGGCCCAGATATAGATGAAGATCAGCGACCAGAAGTGCACGATCGACAGGCGGTAGCTGTACACCGGCCGGTTCACCCGCTTCGGGATGAAATAATACATGATCGCAAGGAAGCCGGTTGTTAGGAAGAAGCCGACCGCATTGTGGCCATACCACCACTGCGTCATCGCATCCTGTACGCCAGAGAAGACCTGCACAGACTTCGATCCGGTCAGGCTGACGGGAATCGACAGGTTGTTGACGATATGCAGCATCGCAATTGTGACAATGAAGGAGAGATAGAACCAGTTCGCCACGTAGATGTGGGGTTCTTTCCGCTTCCAGAGCGTTCCCAGAAACACCAGCAAGTAGCCGACCCAGACCAGTGTCAGCCAAAGATCCACATACCACTCCGGCTCAGCGTATTCTTTGGATTGGGTGATCCCCATCAGGTAACCCGTGGCGGCCAGGACGATGAAGATCTGGTAGCCCCAGAACACGAACCACGGCCACATTCCGCCCGCCAGCCGCGTGCGACACGTGCGTTGCACCACGTAGAAACTCGTCGCGAGCAGCACATTGCCGCCAAAGGCAAAGATGACCGCAGACGTGTGCAGGGGACGCAGCCGGCCGAAATTGGTGAAGCCCCAGTCGGGGAAGTAGAAAACACTCGGAAAGGTCAGCTGAAGCGCGATGATCACACCGACCAGCAGGCCCGCCAGGCCCCAGAACATGGCGGCCGCGCATCCCCATTTGATGATCGTGTCTTCGTATTCACTATCGTCGAAGGGATTACGGTTCACCAGTGTTCCGCCCCAAAGGCACAGGCCCACCAGAAAGGCCCCCGCCGTCAGGAAGAACGTCTGCGCCTGCACTTGCATGCCCTGGTCGACCGCGAACGCCATGACGAGGATCGCAAGGATCAGAAACGTCGCCAGAACCAACCCGACAAGGGGGACGCTGATATCAAACGGTCGTCTTGCCGCAACACTTTGGCCCATGATTTTCAGCCCTCCACCGGTTGAGCGCGCCGCAGTGGGCGCTCGGATTCGTATTTCTGGATACCGGGCCGGGTGGTTGGGCTATATAAGGGAGAATACGGATGTGCGCGTTTAGCCCATCGCGGTTAAACCTGATCACGTCAGATGAGGATCCGCGCAGATGACCCGTTTATTCCGAGCCCTTGCAGGCCTGTCGCTGCTGTTTGCAGGCGGCCTGAAGATACATGACACCGCCACTGCTCAAGGGGGGCTGATCGTTCCCGGATGTATGAGCGGGGAGTTTATCCTGCCGATCAGTGCGCCGGCGCCAAGTCTGCTTCACTGCTGGGGCTGCTATCTAGCGGGTGTGGGCATTGCCTTGATGGCCTGGGCGATCCTTTTGCGCTCAACGCCGACGATCCGGGGGAACTGGCTATTGAGCCGGTAGGCGCATACGCCTAGAACTTACGCTATGGAAACCGTCTTTCGCGCCGAGACGCCGGATACACTGCGCTCGTTGCTGATCACTGTCCTGGCGTCCGTGCCGGACGGTATGATTGTTATCGATCAAACGGGCGAGATCTTTGCTTTCAGCGCCGCGGCTGAAACCCTGTTCGGCTATACCGCTGAAGAAATCATTGGCCAGAACGTCAGCATATTGATGACAGGCAATGACCGGCGTCACCACGACACATACATGGACAATTATTTGAAGACCGGTGAAAAACAGATCATCGGAATTGGGCGGATCGTGACGGCCCGCCGGAAAGATGGCTCGGAAGTACCCGTCGATCTTACGATTGGCGAAACCGATCTGGGCGGCAAGCGCCTCTTCACGGGCTATGTGCGCGATGTGACGGAGCGCCAGGCCGCGGAACACAATTTGAGTGCCTTGCAAGCCGAACTGTCTGGCTTTTCACGCCTTAGCGCTGTCGGGACGATGGCGTCAGCGATGGCCCACGAGCTGAACCAACCGCTGACCGCGGTGTCCAACTATTTGGAGGCGGCTCGCGATCTGCTCGACACGCCAAACCCCGAAACTTTGGCAACCGTCCGCGAGGCGCTTGATGCCGCTGCGTCCCAATCCATTCGGGCGGGCCAGATTATCCGAAAACTTCGGGACTATGTGTCTCGCGGCGAAATAGAGAAACGACCGACCGATATCTCAGCGGTGATCAGCGATGCCGCGTCACTGTCCAAAATTGGTATGGACGGCCCGCTCGCACGAATCGTAGAGCGTATCGATCCAGACCTGCCACTGGTGCTGGCAGACCGGCTGCAAATCCGCCAGGTGATCGTTAATCTCGTCAAGAACGCCATCGAAGCGCTTGCGGAGACTCCCACGCCGATGATCTGGGTCACCGCGAGCGAAACTGGTGACGGCGACGTCGTCGTCGAGATCAGTGACAATGGTCCAGGACTGGATCTCGCGGCTGGCCGCTCCCCGTTCGATGCGTTTTACAGCTCCAAGCCAAAGGGGATGGGGCTCGGCCTAAGCATTTGCCAGACCATCGTGGAGGCCCATGGCGGCCGGATCTGGGCGGTAGAGCTTGACGAGCGCGGCGCCGTCTTCAGATTTTCCCTTCAATGCGCACCCGAGGCGACCGACAATGGATGACCGCAAGCAAATACATCTGGTCGATGATGACGAGGCGATCCGCCATTCGGCGAGCTTCATGCTTCGTGCGGCTGGATTTACCGTGACGACCTACAAGGACGGCGTCGATTTTCTGGATGCGGTCGATTCAGAGATGGCGGGGTGCATATTGCTCGATGTCCGCATGCCTGTGCTCGACGGCATTGCCGTCCTCAAAGCGCTGGGCGAGCGCGGCATCGCCCTTCCGGTGATCGTGCTCACAGGCCATGGCGACGTGTCAGTTGCGGTGGAAGCGATGAAGGGTGGCGCGGTCGATTTTCTCGAAAAGCCTTATGAGAAAGCCTCACTTCTCAGCGCAATAGACGCTGCGTTTGATCAGCTTGAAGATGCCGACGCCACCGCCTTGCGCGCGCGCCAGGCTCAAGTCCTTCTCATCCACCTCACACCGCGTGAGCGAGACGTGTTGGAACGTCTGGTCGATGGGCTCACCAATAAAGGCATTGCCGAAGACCTGGAGATCTCAGCCAGGACCGTCGAAATTCACCGTGCGAATCTGATGACGAAACTGGACGCTGACAGTCTTTCAGCGGCGCTCAAAATTGCTTTCGCCGCCGGGTTCGGACTGCCGGAGAAATAGGCAGCGACATTAGGGGAAAGTGCGTAGAGACCCGAACAGACTTGTGATCTAGGTTCCGTAAACCCTGACCCGCCTTTTGTCCTCAACGGGCTTAAGATGCAGGCCATGAAAGCTGTAATCTGTGTCAAAGCCTGAGAGACCAAACTGTAGCGGCCGGCTCGTACTGGTCGAAGATGACCCTGACGTGCGCCGGTCATTGACCCTGATGCTTCGCGCGCGCGGGTTTTCAATGGATCAGTATGCCAGTGGCACAGAGCTTCTCTCGACGCGTGTGCTGCCCATCGCAGACGGGCTGCTGATTGACTACAAACTGCCGGGCATCAATGGGATTGAGCTCTTAGGGCGCCTTCGCAAGGCGGGCCAGATGGCGCCCGCCCTGATGATCACCGGCTTTATCTCAACCACCCTGCATGCCCGCGCCGCAGAAGCCGGATTTCTGGACGTGATTGAAAAGCCGTCCACCGGGCAAGTGCTCGTTCAGCGGATTTTCGATATCATGGCCTGAAGGCGGGCCAGCTTTTCGGTTCAACCTCGCAGCTTGAATACATAAAGCGCGTTGCCGCTTTGACGGTTTGTTCGATCTCCGCTCAACATCGTCCACAAACCTACTGCGCCGCCGCCATTCCCAACCGCGACAGCAACATACTGCTCGCCATCAACAGAGTAAGTGATTGGAAACCCGCTCACAGCGCCTCCCAGGATTTTCTCCCAAAGCACTTCGCCCGTGTCCTGATCATAGGCGCGGAAACGTCGATTGGTATCGCCGGCAAACAGTAGGTCGCCCTGTGTTGCGAGTGTTGCCAGCACGCCATAGGGACTGTCGTTCTTCCAAAGGGTTTCGCCGGTCTCCACATGAATGGCCTCCAGCCGGCCCAACATGTCCTCACCAGGTGTTCGCACGAAGTCCGGGATCACCCCGTAGCGAGGGTCTTTTGGGCTGGCGATGGCGTTCATGCACAAGTTTAGCATGGGCATGAACATGACCTTCGAGCCCGGATTATAAGCGCCCGCCGGCCAGTCTCGCCCCCCAGCCATGGACGGACAAACGAGTATGGGTTCGCCTTCAACCTCCGTAGCGATCTTGTCTTCATTGATGGTGACGAGGCCGGTCTCAGGATCAATGTCGGCAACCACGTTCTGAAGCGTGGTCTCTTTGGCCCAATAGAACTCGCCGGTTTCCCGGTCCATGGTCCAGACGATGCCCGTCTTGCCGGGAATGCCCGTAATCAGCTTTCGCTCGCCTTCAGGAAGGTCTGGATTTATCCTCCATACATCCTCTTCGCTCGGTCTGACCTCGGCATCGACAAGAATGCGTTCATAGGTGTGATCAGTGTCCCAATTATCGCGCGGAAGGTGTTGGACGAACCATTTGACTTCGCCTGTCGCCGGGTCGAGCGCGAGCGTTGAATTGGTATAAAGCATGTCGGCAGGCGCGCCTCCGCGCAAAACCTCCGGTGATGGCGTTGGTCCCGACGTTGCCCAGTAGAGCGTGTCGAGTTCTGCGTCATAGGAGCCTGCCATCCAGGTGCTGCCATGGGCGCGCTCTTCATAAGGGATGCCCGCCCAGCTTTCATCTCCCGGATCGCCCGGCTTGGCGATCACATCAGTACGCCAAAGCTCTTCGCCCGTCTGGGCATCATGGGCTTGGATGTTACACCTTGCCGGCGGCGCATATCGGCAAACTCGGCCAGAAAACACGCGCCCGCCCGCAACGATCGGACCCGAAGAATGTGTGGTGAGCGCAGGATCGCCAACGATAGCGGTCCACACCAGATCTCCGGTTTGTGTATCGATCGCGATGATCCGTGCGTCGGCTGTCGCGTGAAAGATCTTGCCATCGAACATGGCTATGTTGCGTGTGATGTCGCCAGACCCCCAAGCCTCGGCAACGCGCTCATGCTTGTACGCCCAGATGAGATCACCGTTTGTGGCATTGTGGGCGGTGATGACGTCTTTTGGGTGCGGTAGGTAGATGGTGCCGTCATGCACAAGCGGCGTGGTTTGATTGGTGCCGTCATCCATCCCCACCGACCAGGCGAGCTCAAGATCATGGACGGTGTCGCGATCAATCTGATCCAGTTCAGAGAAGCCCCAGCTGCCATAATTGCCACGATAAATGAGCCAGTCTGAGGCCGGCGGATTCTCCAGCACCGCATTTGTAACCGGGCCGGTGAGCGCGGGCACTGCTGCAGTCGCAGGCGCCGAAGGTTCAGATGCTGCGTCCTGTGCTTCCAAACCTCCGCACGCTGACAGGCCGAGGATGACAACCGAAGTTGCAAGCGTCCAGGCGGATGAAGCGATACGTCCAGTCATGGTCTTTTCCTTTAGTTTATGATTGGCCGCTTCGGCCTGAAAAAGTCTGTCCAACTTCGTTGCGTTCACTACTCAGTGGCCTGCCAGCGCGACATGGCCGGGTCGCCATCGCCGCATGTCCGCAACTCCAGGCGGCGCATCAGGTGGGTAAACTGGGCATTGACAGAACGGCCGCGGCCATATGCGTCCTGTCCTTCTTCGACAGGTTGGAACGAGGCCGGTCCGGTGCGTTCGACGTGGATGCAGAGATCGGTGTCGCTGAGGCGGAATTCTCCGCGGTCGGTGAACTCGAAGCTCTGTTTGGCAGGGGCATCACATGCCAGCAGGTTCAAGGGGGACATCGCAGACGCATCATCTGCGGTGAAACACAGATCATAGTCATCCATCACCCAGCGGATGCGGTTTTCGCCATCCATATTGAAGCGAAAGACCTGGTCAGCGAGTGGATCTGCGTGGCAGGTATGGGCCACGAGCGGAAACTGCAGCATGACCGAAGTGGCAGGGCCCGGCACGTCGAGGCAATAGCCATCGGGTTCGTCGAGGAAGCGTGTCAGGCGGACCCGGCCTTCATAGCCCGATGCCGCAGACAGGCCCGCTTCGGCGGCGGGCTCAGAGGGTGCGGCGACTGTCATCGTCGTGCATCCTGCCAAGAGCACAGCGGCGAACAGGCTTGAAACGGCCAACGCTATAGACCTGGCTCTGAGCCTTTCCACCTGATTTCGATCATTCACCATCTTTTGTTTCCTCTCGCTTGTTCTTATTTGCCCGTCGCCTGCAATCGGGTGATTGCTGTCAGCTTTAGACACCGCGGCAGTGATGGGGCCTGTCAAAGACCCCTGATGTCGCCAAATGATTCGTAATTGAGGGGTGGTCCCCACTGGGACGAACCGCGCTCAGATTCTTCAGGGTTGCCCAGATCATCCGGGTTGACGATTTGGGGTGGGACCGTGTTGTCAAACACGTCGCCATCGGTCTGGTGTTCATGCACCTGCGCGAAGGGTGAGCGCCAATAGTCAAAGATCTGGCTACCGAGATAATGTCGGCCGATCCCCCATTCGAGTTCATAGCCGTGCTTTGTCAGGATCTCGTGACCCATGAACACGTCATCGATATTGATGGTCTCAAAGGAGACGTGGTTCAGGCCTGGAAGGCCTTGCGACGTGGAGGTGCTTGCGAACAGGATGGAGTGATGGTCTGAGGGTCTATCGTCGCGGTCGAGCCGGGCGAAGATGAACACCAGTGGGGAGTCTTCATCTGCAGGCGGTTGTTTCACCAAATCAGATGGTATGATGCCCAAATGGGCGTTGTACCAGTCGAGAGACGCCTGGAGGTCCGTGCTGTGGATTGCATAGTGTCCAAAACGCTTGATCTTGGGGTAAGCGCCTTTCTGGAAGCGCTTTCGTACGTTCAGTCTCTGGAAAGTTTCGGGGCCCACACCGCCCACATTCATGCCCATGGGCGCCATGTCGTCTTCGATGGAACGACTTTCGCGCCCAAAGACGACCTCAACGCCAATGCCGTCGGGATCCAGTCCGGCCACTTTGATGCCGCCGCCAGGGCCTGCGATTTCTTCAATACTGCCAAAACTTTCTGTTCGGCTCAGGCGCTCCAGGTCAGCCTCATTCTGCGCCACATAAGCCGCCCCCAGGAATTTTTTTGGCCCCAGCCGGGTTTCATGGACGAACGGTTGAGGCCCCTCGCCCCGCATGAACAGGGCGTTCTCGGTTCGCTCGACCCGGTGTAGTCCAAAGTGGACCAAGAACTTCTCCTGAAGATCGAGATCAGGCACTTGAAGAATCGGATAAGCGACGTCATCCGCTTTCATGATTGGATCCATAGTCGGTACTCCTCGCTTTATGTGTTTCAGTTGTCTTCGTCGTCCTCCGGCCAAACCTCTTTCAATACCCGGAACGCTGATACGGCGCAGGGCCAGCCAGCATAATGGGCAACATGGGTGATCATGGCCTCAATCTGCGCGCGTGGAATGCCGAGGTTCTTTGCGCCAGTGAAATGGATGCGTTGTTCGGCCTCCCGGTTGAGGGCGACAAGAGATACGCATGTGATCATGGATCGCTGCTGAAAATCGAGACGCTGATCCTGCCAGATGCCGCCGAAAAGATGTTCAAGCGTCATGTCTCGAAAGTCGTCTGGCATGACGGAATTGGTCGGAATGCCACCGATCAGCTGTTGAATAAGGGCTTGGCCCTTGGCGCGCGCATCGCTTTGATCGGCCATCCTGTTTTCCTCTATTGGCCCCCGATGAAGTCACGAATTTTTTGCGTGACTTCATCGGGGTTCTCAATGTGCGGGAAATGAGCAGCTTCAACGAAGTCGACACGTCCATTTTCGACGAAGTCGGGCGTGTGTTCATACTCAGCGGGATGTTGGCCAGGGTCATATCGCCCCTGCAGAAACAGCACGGGCATCGACATCGTCTTGAACAGACGATCATGGCGATCAGCCAGTTCAATATCGAAATTCGTGCTTTGAAAGTATCGGCTTACCGCTTCTGCAACGCCCCGGACGTGGAATTCATGCATGGCGCGTTGAAGGTCATCGCCAGAGATATCTTCGCGGACAAATCCAGAGGCCTTTTGATATGGCCAGAATGCCTCTTCCGACCGAAACATTTTGGCGCCCATTTTTGAAGCGAACATCTTGTGGGGCGGCTTGGGTTCGCCATGGGGTTCATTGGCCGATTGCTGCATTCGGACATAATGTAAGATCCGGTCCTGCATGCCTTCGACTTCGGTTAAATAGTCAACCAGAACCGACCCGCGATCATGGGCAACGATCCGGAACGTATCGATGCCCAGTTTGTCGATAAGCGCCTTGAAGTGCCTCGCCAGAACGGGATTGCTGTAGTCGAGCGTCAGGCGTTTGTCCGATTGACCATAGCCGAGGCTGTCAAACGAGATGACGTGATAATCCCCGGACAAGGCGGCCATCTGGTGATGAAAGGCGAACCAGCTCTCCGGAAGGCCGTGCAGAAATAGAAGCGGTGGGTTCTCTGGATTGCCCGCCGAGACAAAGTGCCAGGTCACGCCATCGGCCTCCACAAACCAATGCGTAGCCTCAACGCCGCCATTCAACACTTCAATCTCACCGTGAACATTGGTTGAGCAGGGCGGCGGCGCAGCGCCCGCATAGCGCAAATCCGACGTCAGCTGAGGGTTTTCCGCAGGTCTGCCGCAATGGGTTGCGGAAGGTCCGAAGAGGATCTTCAACACTGACAGAATACTGGGCTTAGACATTCACACACTCCGATCCTGTCGGGTGCGGCCGGGGTCGAAGCCTGGAGCTGTGGTGGAAGGGGAGGCTGTCATCGCGAGCAACCTCTAGTCTTCCGCCAGGAAGTCGCGAATGATCTGTGAGACCTTTTCGGGGCGTTCAACGTGGGCGAAATGGCTGGCATCTTCAATCAAGATCAGCTTGGCATTGACCAGGTCTTCGTCGAGAAACTGGTATTCTTCCGGGTGCTGACCGGGGTCGAGTGCGCCCTGTAGAAACAGAACTGGCATTGTCATTTGATCGAACAGACCGCCATCTTTCGTGCGGTCTTCCAGTTCCTTGTCGAAGCCGGTTGTCTTGAAATTCTCACTGATCGCTTCTGCCGCGCCCTCATACAGAAACTCGTAGGCAAAGCGTTCCATCTCATCAGGGGGGAGATCGATCGTCGAATATCCCGAACGAGTGGAATAGATCGACCTGATCTGTCTGTCGCGGGCAAACACTTCGATGCCGGCTTGGCTTGCAAACAGTTTGTGCGGCGGGCGCGGCTCGCCATGGGGGCGGTTCCCCGATTGCTGCATTCGGACGTATTTAAGCACGCGGTCTGACATTCCGTCGACGCCCATCAGATAGTCGAATGTGATTGCACCACGGTCGTGGCCGACCGCGTTGAAGGTCTCGATCCCGAGCGTGTCGATCAGGGCTGCGAGCTTTGCCGCCATGCCCGGATTGCTGAAGTCGAGTTCAAGTCGTTTGTCGGACTGGCCATAGCCCATCTGGTCTATCGAGATGGTGTAATACTCATCCGACAGCGCCGTCATTTGATGATTGAATCCGTACCAGGACTCCGGCAGTCCGTGCAGGAAGATCACGGCCTCATTGGCGGGGTCGCCCGCTGTCACAAAATGCCATGTCACGCCGTCGGCTTCGACGAACCAGTGAGTTGCTTCAACGCCGCCCGCCAGCGTTTCGGTTTGTCCATGGACGTTGGTCGAGCACGCCGGTGGGACGGCGCCGTCATATCGCGTGTCCGGGTTCAGTTCCGGGGCGGCGACCGGATCATCACAATGGGTCATGCGCGGACCGGACGCCATCATCTGGAACCGCTCCTGCGGCGTCATTTCCATGAAGTTGCCAGCGGCAGCGTCGGGCCCCGCGGCGGCGACCTCGCCTCCAGCATCTGTTGTCTGCGCGCATCCACTGACAGCAAGGGCCAAGGCAGCCGCGACTGTCATAAGGGGGGTAAAATCTGTGTGCACCTTCACGTGACCATCCTCCGGAAGGCGTCCTTGTGTTTGTCGATGAGCTGGTGCTTCAGGGCGCCTGCGATATGCCCAAGAATGACCAGGTAGAAGAGGTAGGGCAGGGCTACCTTGTGCAGGAAGCCCGGCAGTTTGACGGCGTCTGTACTCGGTTCAAGGAACAGGGGCAGATCCCAGAAATAGAAGTGGGAGAGCTTGCCCGCATAGGTTCCAAGCAAAATTCCGGAAACCGGAAAGGCGAAGAGGAAGAAGTACAAGGCATAGTGGGCGCCATGGGCGAGGAATTTCTCCCACCAGCTCAGGCTTGAATCCAGTTTTGGCGCCGGGTTTGTTACCACCCAGACAAGACGCATGGCGGCGAGGATCATCACCGTCAGCCCGAGCGATTTATGGATCACATAATAGGCTTGGTGATACGGTTGATCCTTGGGGATCATCGACATGAAAATGCCCATCGGAATGAGCAGAATAAACAAGATTGCGATCACCCAATGGAAGTATCGCGCCCGGCGTCCGTAGCGCTTGGGTTCGTTGCGGGTGCCGAGGGTCAGCACATCTGTTCGCTTTGACTGCCCAATGGCAACAACACCCAGCACGACGCCGCCAACCGCGAAAACGCCCGCGAGGGCGCGCATGAACGTTGCATCGAGCACATCTGTCGGGACAATTACCGGGCCCCTGTCATCCAGGGCGCCCACCATCTGGAGCCAGATCACCGAAGCGGCCACAGCCAGGCACCCCAACGCCGCGCCCCAGATGCCAAGCACCCGTACTCCTGGACGCGAATGGTTCATCATGACGGCAACCAGGAGTGAGTAGGCGAGCAGGCCTAGCGCGATGATGCTGTCGAGATGGAACGGCATGCGGTGATCATTGACACCGATGGGGCCGAACACGGGGTGGATCTCCACGCCATCGGCCAACGTGGTTTCAGCTCCGAACGCCAGCGGCGCTGCGATGGCTGCGATGGCGAGGACGATCGCTGAGCGACCTATCCCATTGGCCGCGCCGCGAAGGGATTGAATAGAGCGTGTCACGATTGTGCCTCCTGAATATCTGGCGAAGCAGCGGTTGCTGCCAAGCGTTGTTTTTGAGGTTCCTGAATGCCAAACAGCACTGCGATCAGGCCGAGCGCGCCGCCGACCAGCATGATCAAGTCGATGGCTTCGATGCCGTAAGTGTCTGCCACATAGCCTGCGAAGGCCGACCCGCCGGCGCCGCCAAGGATCTCTCCGATGCCGACCACTATGCCTGTGGCAGTTGCCGCCATGACCGCTGGCACGCTGCCGCCGATCAGCGGCCCAACCAGCGTTGCGATGGTGCCCGATGCCATGGACGAAATGCTGAAGAAACAGATCAACGCGAATGTGCCGAACACGACGTTTCTATATTTCAAGGGCTCAAGCAGCGAGACTTTGGGTGCCGCCGGCGCCATCTCCGGCACCGCAGGCGGACCATCGGCGCGAACGGTGCGCCAGATCAGAAACGCGACCAGAAATCCAGGAAGGGCGATTACACCAAAGACCCACTCCCATCCGGGCAAGACGGCAAGCAAGCTAACAGCGATAAGTGGGCCTAACCCTAGGCCTACAAACGGCGCCGACATCTGTCGGAACCCAAAGTTAAGGCCCAGGCGGCTCGGCTTTGAAACCTTCATGGTCTGGACGATGCTGGCGGGCGTGAAACCGCCCTCCGCAAAGCCCATCATGGCCCGCAAAAGCAAAAGGCTGATCAGACCCGTTGCAAGGCCCGTGAAGGCCACAAGCGCCGAAAAGGCGATGACTGAAATAATGATAATCCGGTTGGCGCCGAACCGATCCGCGAGATTGCCTGTGAACACAGACGCAAGCCCCCAGGTCAGCGCGAGTATGCAGGAAATCAGTCCCAGGTCCTGATAGGTCAGACCGAGATCTTCAGAAATCACCGGAAACAATGGAAAGAGAAAATAGCGATCCAGGCCAACAAGACCGAGGGCCGCGGCCATCAATCCAACGACGCGGTATTCATAGCCATTGTCCCATTTTTCAGGTTCTTCGGCTGTTTGAACCGCCCCTTCGTCCATTGTATCCTCCCTGTTAAGCCACCGAGCGTTTGTGCTTTCGCCCTGGCGACCCGTTCTTTTTCAATTTTGTACGCGACCCGCGTTCAAGCGGGGAACACGATCCCCGCCTCCTTCTGAAGGGCCTCCTGCCGCTCGAAGGCCCGTTTGAAACTTGGCCGCTCGCTTACCCGCTGTATGTGCGCGCCAATGGCCGGGTAATCCTGCATCGGGACCAGCCCGGTACTTGCTGTCAGAACGTGGCACCAATTCACGTAAACATCCGAGATCGACCATGTGTCGCCCGCCCACCAGTCCTGCTTCGAAAGCCGGTCATCATTCTGGGCGAAGATGGTTTCAATCGTCGCCTTCCCCTTGGCCTGGACCGGCGCGGGGTCATCTTCGGTGAAGTGGATCGGCATGCGGAGCATGCGCGCCGTCGGATGGAAAGTTGACGAGCACCAAATCAGGTCGGAATAGGCTTTTGCCCGCGCATAAGGCGTATTTTCATGCGCAAGCAGCTTTGCCTCCGGCGCGATCGCGTCAAGATAGATCAGGATCGCGGCATTTTCCGTGAGCGCGTGCCCATCAGCGAGCAAAAGCGGTACTTTCCCGCCCGGATGCATCTTCAGGTATTCAGGAGACTTCTGCTCCTTCTTCATCAGATTCACGGCATGCAGATCGTAAGCAAGCCCTGCTTCCTCCATCGCGTTCATTGTCACAAAGCTGCAAGCTCGCGGCATGTGATACAAGGTAAGATCAGGCATTGGCGGTCTTCTTTTCAGGCAAAGGTGAGCGGTAACGGCACAGAGCGGTCGAGGCGCCTTAGCGAATGATGCAGACGGCTTCTTCCTTGACGACCGTATTCTCGATCGCACCGAGCCCCTCGATCTCCGTGCGGCAAACCTGCCCTTCTTTCAGCCAAGGCTGACCCTCGGCCCAAAGGGCGACGCCCGACGAGGTCCCCGTGGCAATCACATCGCCCGGCAAAAGGGTAAAGGCTGTCGACAGATAATTGATCGTCTTGGCGACGTTTATGATCATGTCATTGGTGTTGAAAGACTGGCGCAACTCGCCATCGACCCACAGTTTCACATCGAGGTTTTCAGCGTTTGGAACCTCATCCCTGGTGACGAGAGCAGGGCCCATGGGGCAGTGGCTGTCGAAGGATTTGCCGACGGTCATTGTCGGGGCAGCGCGTTGCCAATCCCGGATTGTCACATCATTGAGCACTGAGTACCCCGCAATCACCTCATGGGCGCGCTCCACCGGCACACGGCGGCACGTTTTGCCGATGATAACGGCCAATTCCGCCTCGAAATCCAGTTCGTCTGACTCTGGTGGCAGGAAAATTGGATCGGTCGGGCCGGTCACTGTGGTCGGCTGTTTGTTGAACACCACCGGTGTTTTTGGTGGCTCGGGGAAGCGTGCCTCGCGGATGTGAGCCGGCAGTTCATTATAGTGGGCCATGTAGTTGAGCCCGACGGCGAGGATACGAGGCGGGGAGGGGATGGGTGCTTCCAGCTTGACGTCTGCAACCTTTGCCGTCGCAGGGCCGGATGCAGCAGCCGATTTCGCTGCGTCCATCATGGCATCGCCGCCTTCGAGCAGCGCAACCATGTCCGTTGGCAGGCCATCGTCGGCCGCATTCAGATCGACAAGATCGTCGCCGCGCAAAGCTGCGATCCGCGTGGCGCCATTATGAGTGTAAGTCACGAGTTTCATGGTGTTTCCTCTTCCTGTCGGTCGTGGCGGGCTCAATGAGTCGCCCGGTATTTTCGATTTCGATTAGCTGTTGCTGCGTGCAGCGTTGGCGGTTTCGGGCATGGGCGGGAGTTTGAATTCGGGGTCGCCAAAAAGCGTTTTGCTCCAGTCAACGCTGCGAACCATGTCGAGCGCAAAGGCGCGGTTTGCGCTAGCGCCGCTGTACTCAGAGACATGTGGGGAAGGCGAATGTGATCCGGGCCAGTTAATCACGGCGCTTCGGAATGATGGGCGCTGAAAGGCGCGTTCCAGATAGGCTGCAACCCTCTGGTTCTGATCGCCCTTCTCCCAGGCCGGTCCGAAACCGAGCCACTTCATGCGCCACAGGCTGAGCGTCCAGGTAATATCCGCGAGGGTATAGCTGTCGCCGAGAATCCATGGGCCACCGGACTTGGAGAGTTGAGCCTCAGCGTCGTTGACATGGACGACCATCTGGCGATGAACATCGCGCATTTCATCAGGCGTGACGACGAATTCGCCAGCCGCGGCTTCTTTGGCAATCTTGCTTTCATATGCGGCCTTCAACTGCGGATCGTCACCGACGTTTTTGATCAACACTTCGAGGACCCGGATCTTTCTGGCGTGAACGCCAGAAATTCCGTCGCGCAATGCGGGCGGGCGAATGTCGTCGTCGGGATGCGCGCCGTACAAGGCCGCCACGTGGGGTGCCTGGTCTACAAGATCGAGCTGGGCCGCTACGTCTGCTTCCAGGGCGCTGGGAATAAGGTCTGTCCCGGTGTCGATACTGTCGGCCAGGTAACGGCAGATCGCGTTTGAATCGACAATCACGCGGGCGGCTTCATGGTCGACCAGAGTCGGCACCACACAAGGATCAAAGCCTTGGTTGGTCACCGACGATTCTCCGTTGTATCCAGACACCAGTGTCGCACCGGGCGCGCCGCGAAGGCGAAGCCGCACATATTCGGGACGATAATTCTGCGGAATAAACTTCCCCATCGGCATGATGATCATGTCGTGGGAGACGTACGCGGCCTGTTTTTCGGCCAACGTCGTACGCACCTTGTGCGAACACAAAGACGGCGCCGAGTGATACAGCTCAAACCGGGGCGCTTTCCCACCGGATTTGCCAATGACTTTGTTCTTGTAGCTGCTGCGAAGGCTGGTGTTTGCCGCGTCTACAAGGGCTTTGAATTCGGCGCGCTCCGCGTCGGTCACAGGTGTCATAGTGCTCCCCTTACGGTGTCGATTATGGTTTTGGCGTCTTTCGGGCGGCGGGAGGTTGCTGCATTGCGCTCCGAGAGGATGCAATCGACACCTTGATAATCGAGCTCAAAAGAGAGTGTCAGGCCGACCGGGTCTTCGCCCGCGACGATAACGGGTGTGTCCATTATGCCTGATCCTCATTGCCAGAAATCTCTGTAACGCCGGACAATAGAAGATTGGCAACCATGTGCGCGTGTCGGGTCACCACGTTTTCGCTGGTGACATCGATTCCGAAGACCTTCTTCGCCTCCGGCGCCATGGAAAACATCAGTGCGCTGGCGCCGATATACATGAAGTACCAGTGGCAGAACTCTTCGTTCGTCAAAGACAGATTTATGGTCGCCTGATCCTTGAGATCCAGAACGGTTTGGCGCAGGTGGTTGTCCAGGATGTAGGCAAGCCGCCAGCTATCAGTCTTGCCTTCCTGAACCATCAGTCGGTTTAACTCGGGCCGCGCCGCGCTATAACGCACGAAGCTGCGGATCCGAAACGCGAGTCGTTCTTTTGGAGATAGATCTTTCGCGGTCTCGTCGCGCTCATCTCTGTACTTTATCAGGTTGCCAAAAATCTCATTAACAACGGCTTTGAAGATGTCTTCCTTGCCGCCGAAATGGTATTTTACGAGCCCTCGCTGCACATCAGCCGCGGTCTCGATATCGCGAAGGGTGACGCCATCATATCCGCGGCCTGTAAACTCGCGGCTTGCGGCTTCGACCAGCTTTGCTTTGGTCGCATCGCCGCGCTCCTGCGCCCGTCGCCCGGGCGCTGGGCGGGTGCTTGAAAGGGGGGCCGCTTTTACCGTCATTTCAATCTGTCAGGCCTTCAATTCGTGTGTGTTCATGTCGCCGATATCAATTGGAGAGCCGCTTTGGCTCGGCGGTTTATTCAGGAGTTACTGGGGGTATTTCCTGGCCCCACTGCACCCCCAAAAGCTGATCTACAGGTTCGCGCTTGGGTGGCATTGATGCATCGAAAAGGTCGCCGTCGGTATAGTGCTCAACGACATGGCCATACGGGTCTTCCCAATAGTCGAAGACCTGACTGCCAAGAATGTGCTTGCCAACGCCCCAGTGTTGCTTGCGGTCCCGATTGGCAAGGTAGTCATGGCCCAGCATCAGGGTGTCCCAATCATCCACCTCGAAGGCGAGATGATTGACGCTCGGCTTGCGCCCTCCAATGAGAAACACGGTGTGATGATCAACGGGCGTATCCCCGAGGTCGCAGCGCAGGAAAGCGCCGATCGTGTTGGCCTCATCGCCAGCATAAATCTCGTCTGATGTGACAAAGCCGAAGCGGGTCTTGTACCAGGCCTCGCTGTCTGGGAAATCGAGGACATCAAGTACGATATGACCGATGCGGCGAACGCGTGCTGGTCCCGCTTCAAGGCGCACAGGTTTGCCCAGTCGGTCTTTGGCGCCGGTCGTGTTGATGGGTGGGCGCGGTGCAAGCGGTTCGATCGGCTCCATCTCCTGACCGAAGACGGCGTCAATCTCAAAACCGTTCGGGTCAATCATGCGCACATATTCGCCTCCGCCTGGCCCGTCGACAGGCGCGATGGCAGAAGCGCCTTCTAACCCGGCCAGCGCTTCAAGGTCTGCGCGCGACCGAACCTGGAACCCAATGCCAATCAGCCCTGGCTCACCGCGCTCAGCGATATATAGGAACGGGCGGCCACCGGCGCCGCGGGCATGAAAACTGCTTGAATTCGATGTGCCGTCCAAAACCGAAAGGCCGAAGTCTTCCAGAAACGCGGTCTGCCGTTCCAGGTCCGGAATGCGATATCGCACATAGGAAATTTCGACAGCATGCGCCAATGCGTTTGCACGATACATCTCTCAGCGACCTCCCGCAGCTGGTTATCCGGCTGGTCTGGTGCAATGCCGACCGCCGTTTGTTGGTGAAGCTATGCATTAATTTTGCGCTTAAGCAAATAATATTGCTTGATTCGATCAATATTTCATAGTTTTGGCTCCTGAAATGCCCATAATCGAGTTCCCTGTCGACCTGTGTGATTTGTGCCATGATGGGCATCAATACACTGTATTAAAATAAAAAAAATTGTTGAAACTGAGTTAAAAAATCGTGTGTTCACGAGCTGGCTAGGATGAAGATTCTAAATTTTGTTGACGCGCAAATTATTTTGCGCCTTATCTTCAATGAAGCAAGATAACGAGTTCCGATGATCAGAATCGGGCCGATTTGCAATATGCCCCTGGGAGGAGGCCAAAATGATGAAACTTAGAACAGCCTTGTTTACTGGATGCGCGACATTCAGCGTTGCGGTCGCCCCAGTTGCGTTCGCACAAGATGCGACGAGCGATGCTGGCGCGCGTAAGCTCGACACGATCACCGTGACCGCGCAGAAGCGTGAGGAGTCGCTGCAGGATGTACCGATCTCTGTCACGGCTGTGACGGGTGACACGCTCGAAGACAATGGCATCACCACGTTCGCAGACCTCGGCGAGCGGGTACCTAACCTGAAAGTAAACGTTGCTGAAGGCGGGCCGGCAACCATCATCGGTATTCGCGGCATCGCTTCTGGCTTCAATCGCGGGTTCGAGCAATCCGTCGGCATCGTTGTGGACGGGGTTTACAATTCCAGAGGTGAGTTCTTCCGGTCTGGGCTTGTCGATATCGAGCGTGTCGAAGTTCTGCGCGGTCCGCAGGGTACGCTTTTTGGTAAAAACGCGACGGCCGGATTGATCAACATCGTCACAGCAGATCCGACTGACGCGTTTGAAGCCTCCATCAAGACCCGTGTAGGAACTGATGACCTGTATGGCGCCCAGGCCGTCATTTCAGGCCCAATCGTGCCTGGTCTCAGTGGTCGGCTCGTGCTCGATCACTTCGAGCAAGGCTCTTACTTGACCAATACCGGTGGCGGCATAGATGGCGGCGAAATCCGCAAGGATAATGTTCGCCTGAAACTGCTTGCTGAGCCAACAGACAATCTCACGCTGCGCTTTACCTATGAGCACCTTGAGAACAGCACGGAAGGTACAACCCAACAGATCATCGGCATTGATGACAGCCCGACCGCCGGTTTCTTCGGCTACGACCCGTCTGCCAACCCGTATGACCCCGGTAATGGCGGGGCCGGGTTCATTCCAACCTTTGGTATCGGATCAGAGGAATTCGTCCTCGGGTTTGATCCAAATGCAGATTTCGTTCTGAACGATACCCAGTCGAGTGACCTGGATTCATATTTCGATACGGTTTCAGAGAATATCCGGGTTCAGGCTGACTGGGATGTGGGTGACTACACGCTGACTTATGTTGGCGGGTATAGCGATCTGTCTGATTTCAATCTGTTTGATCCAGACTTCTCTGCGAACCCATACCTGTTCGGTCCAGCTGATGTGCAGTCAGAGCAATTGACCCACGAGCTGCGCATTCAGTCGCCGAGCGATCAGCGGTTCACCTGGACGGCGGGCCTCTATAAGTTCGATATTGAGATCGAAAACAGCCCCGACGCGATCACGAGAGTGCCCAATCTTGGCACGCCTACGACATTCCCGCCGATTGGTATGCCGCCAGCTTTTGTAAGGCCGCCCCTGCCTAACCCGGACTATGCAAGCTACCAGGCAGGTGTTTTCCGTCAGGGCACGCGGGTCACCCAGTTTGAACAGGAAACAGACGCTTGGGCCGCTTTCGCGCAGGGCACGTTCGAAGTAAATGACCGCCTGCGAGTCACGCTGGGTGGCCGGTTTACCGATGAGACGAAAACGTCCAACCAGTTCATCACCAGCGCCGACGGGACACTCGTCACGCCAGCTGGCCCGGTTGGTGTCACGCCGACTGTATTGAACGGTGTTTTCATTCCGAACCCAACTCCGGCGCAGTATGCGAACTCGCTTGACACCACGGTGGTCCCTTACTGTCTCTCTAATGGTGACACATCACGTTATGATGCCGCTGGACTAGGGGCGCCGTGTGGTCCCGGTTTGGAACGTGAAGAAAGCAAATTCACGCCCATGGCCAATTTGCAGTATGATTTTACCGACTCGATCAATGGCTATTTCAGCTGGTCAGAAGGCTTTAAAGGTGGTGGATTCAACGGACAGGCTCGCCGGGAGGCTGCTCTGGAGTTTGAAGAAGAAACAGTCAGTGCTTTCGAAATTGGCCTGAAATCTGTTTTGCTCGATGGCTCGATGATCGCGAATGTCGCGGCCTATCATTCAACCTATGAAGACTTTCAGACCACTCAGTTCGTCAACCAGGTCTTTATTGTTGGCAATGCTGGCGAAGTCATATCGCAAGGCATAGAGGCAGATGTCCTTTGGCAGGCCACTGACACTCTGCGCTTCGGTTTCTCCGGAGCCTGGGCGGATGCCAAGTACGAAGACTTCCCAGGTGCGGCCTGCACCAGTCCTCAGCTGACGGCGTTAAATCCGTTCAACGGCGAACGCAACGCCTGCAACGCCAATGAGATCAATGATCTGTCTGGCAAGGCTGTGGAAGGCACGCCGGAGCTGTCAGGCAATCTTTCGGCGATCCTGGACATTCCGTTTCCGGAGCGCTCATTCGATGCCGAAATTGGTGCTGATCTCAGCTACTCAGGAGACTATTTCCTGACACAGGACCAAGATGATAATCTGGTGCAGGATTCCTATTCCACGCTCAACCTGCGCGCCGCATTGCGTGACAAGGATGAAAAATGGGAGCTGGCCTTCCTGGGGCGCAACGTCACCGACGAAGTCTACATCCTCGCCGCTGCGGGCGTACCAGCCCAGAATGGCTTGTATTTCGGCGCCGGCAGCCGGGGCAGCGTCTATGAGCTCCAGTTCAACTGGTTCTTCAACTGAGATGACAATCTACGAGAGGCTGACTCCCGTCGGCCTCTCACACTTTTGGATCGAAAAGCATGCAAGATCCTGATGTTCTGATCATCGGACTGGGCCCCGTGGGGGCCATTCTTGCTGGCCTTTGCGCTCGCTCTGGCCTGAGCGTGAAAGTCTATGAGCGCGATCATGAGGTCTACAAACAGCCCCGTGCCATTGTCATGGATCATGAAGTGATGCGGCAAATGAACTTCATCGATTGCGCAGAGGACGTGCTCGCTTGCAGCAAGCCTAGCCAGGGCTATGACTTCATAAATGCAGATCGGGAAATCCTGACGAGCCGGCCACCACGTCCCGGTCTTGCGCCGACGGGCTACCATGTTGCAAACCTATTCCACCAACCCTCAATGGAAAGAGCTGCCCGCGCCAAGCTGGCGGAGCTTCCAAATGTCGATATTCAGCTCGGCGTTGAGCTTCTTGCCGTCGAGCAAAATGATGTTGGCGTGAATGCTGTGTTCCGCACGCCCGAAGGGCTGGTCGAACAGAAAGCCCGATATTTGATCGGGTGTGACGGCGGACGGAGTCTGGTGCGCCGCTACATGGACATCCAGATGGAAGATCTGGATTTCAATGAACCTTGGGTGGTCGCCGACGTCAAAATCCTCGATGAAGACAATGGCCTTTCTGCAAATGGCGTGCAGCTCTGTGATCCCGCCCGCCCGACAACATGTGTACCATCCGGGCCTGGACGTCATCGCTGGGAATTCATGATCCAGCCGGGCGAAACAGCTGAATATGTCACCCGGCCAGAAACGCTGAGATCTTGGATCAGCGAGTGGACGGATCCCGACAAGGTAGAGCTTGAACGCAGCGCTGTTTATCGGTTCCATGGCCTGGTCGCCAAACGCTGGCGGAATGGCCGTGTCATGGTGGTCGGAGATGCCGCCCACCAGATGCCGCCCTTCATGGGCCAGGGCCTGTGCGCGGGTGCTCGTGATGCTTGTAATCTCGCCTGGAAACTCCTCGCCGTGTCTAAGGGCGAGGCGCCTATTGAGTTCCTCGACACGGTTGAGCAAGAGCGCATCCCCCACGTGAAGGACGTTACACGCGGGGCTATCGCCATGGGCAAGACCGTGTGTGTGACAGACCTTGAGGAGGCCGCTCGGCGGGACGCCCAAATGATGGCCGATCACCGCGCCGGCAAAGGGTTTGCATTTCCTGGTCCGCCGCGGATCAAGTCTGGCGTGATGGATGATGACGCGGCTGGCAGTGTCTTCCCGGAAGCCTTCACCGGTGACCCCGGTACACCAACCCGGATCGATATCGTCGCTGGTTATGTGCCCTTGCTGGTTTTGAAAGATGCAGGTGACGCCGGGCACAGCGCCGTCGCCGCGCTCAAAGTGTTGTCGCCAAAGCTTCGTGTCGCTGCATTGTCCGGTTCTGCTGAAGGTGTTTTGCCGGCTTTGGACGCCGAAGGCCATGTGGCCCGGATCCTTGGCGACGCGCCGGCCATTCTTGTGAAGCCTGACAGGATCGTTTTCGGGAAGGGTGACTGCCCGGAACTGGCCGACGCATGGGCTCGCTATCTTCGTGTCAAACCAACCGATCATGCGGCTGGAGGGCAGGGCGCATGAGATATGAAGACCAATTCGTGGGTGTCTGGGAATTGCGGGACTGGAAGGTGACCCATCTGGAATCGGGCACGGTGACCGAGTATTTTGACGGGCGCGCCCATGGCTACATCATCTACACCGCTGATGGATGGGTATCCTCGTCAATCCACGATACCGGTCGACCTAGAAACACCGATGATCGCACCGCTCGTCTCGACCTGCAAAACGCGATTGAGGCCGACGGTTGTGCGAGGTTGACCCCGGAGCAGTATGAAACCCTCGTGCCGTTTGCGCTTTCTGCGTTCGGCTATCTCGGATATTGCGGCCCCTACACGGCGGACGCCGAAAGTGTCCACCACACTGTTAAAAGCGCGGGCCGCCCAAGCCATTTGGGGCTCGTCCTTTCCCGGACATATCATTTCGAAAATGACACGCTGCTGTTGAGCGGCGATGCTGTGGGCTATCGCGACACGCTGCTGTGGCAACGCGCGACCCCGGCGCCGGGGGAGAGCTAAGCCGTGGCGATCCGCAGTCTCGCAGACATTGAAGCGTTTGAAGCGATACCTGTCGAAACGCGGTGGCGCGGCACAAACACCTATGACCTGATCTGCAAGTCAGCTGCGATATTTGCAGACCGTCCCGCTCTCAAATACCAGACAACCGCCGATCTCGATGAAGCGCCGCGAATTGTAACGTATCGCGCGTTGCTGGACGCGATTCATCAAACGGCAAACGCGCTCCGCGCGACGGGCGTGTCCATCGGCGGTGTGACTGCGATCGTGATGCCTAATCTCCCAGAGACGGGCGTGGCAATGTGGGGCGCTCAGGCGCTCGGCATTGTCGCGCCCATCAATCCACTCCTGGAACCGGATGCGCTTCGCGACATCATGAATGAAGCGGAAACCGAAGCACTCGTCGTTGAAGGCCCTGTGGCGGGCAGTGACATTTGGGGAAAAACCAGCGCAATCCTGGACGATGTTCCCGGACTGAAGATCGTCCTTCAGGTCAATCCAGGCAGCAAAGGAGATGTGGCGCCGCAGACGACATCAGCTGGCGTCCAGATTCTGGACTTCGACACCGCCATCGCCGCCCAGCGCAAAGAAGGCCTCGATTTCGACCGGACGATCACGCCCGATGATATCGCCGCTTATTTCCATACGGGCGGAACAACGGGACGGCCGAAACTGGCGCGCCACAGCCATGCCAATCAGGTTCATACGGCCTCCTTCATGTCTGACTTCCTTGGATATGATGAAAACACTGTCGCGATTGGCGGGCTTCCACTTTTTCACGTCAATTCGTTCTTCAATGCCGGGCTCAATCCACTCGCGTGCGGCGGACATTCGGTCTACCTGACGTCGGCTGGCTTTCGCGATCGCAATGTCATCGCGAATTTCTGGAAGCTGCTTGAGAAGTACAAGGCAACC
>JBCCAA010000116.1:0-5011 GCA_039815055.1 Pseudomonadota bacterium
ACGCAGCGACAGGAGGTGATGGAGCATCTTGCGGGATACGCGGAAACGGATCTGCTTTGCTACCGTGCTGACGGACCCGCGGCGTTGCTTGCACGTCAAGCCCAGATTTGGGATCCCATGCTGGATTGGGCGGCAGACACGTATGGGGCACGATTGTCGGTGACCTCAGGTGTGATGCCGATTACCCAGGCGGCGGCTGACATCGACCGGTTGGTTGCGAAAATGCGGGGTATGTCGAGCTTTCAACTGACGGGATTTCACGACCTTGTTGCTCTTTCAGGCTCTTTCGTTCTGGCACTTGCCGGTATCGAACAGTTCGAGCCACCCGAGGCTCTTTGGGCCGCGTCGAGGATAGATGAGACACATCAAATCGAGCAGTGGGGCGAGGATAAAGAAGCTGCGGAACATGCGATTATCAAGAAAAATGCCTTTTTTCACGCCATTGATTTTTTTCATGCCGCCTGAAATTGCGACAATTTGACCCCGAAGCGCCTGATTTTGGGCATGTTTTTGCAGGTCCCGGGTAATGCCGCTTTTTTAGGACCGGCCCTTGACCTATGTGCGAGAATCCGCCCAAATTCCGCGCGTTAGACGGAAAACCGTCAACGGTATCAATGATCTCACACAGAGATCACGCAGCTGCCAACATCGGCGGCGATTCAGGAAGAGGTAAAAATGAAGAAATCCGTATTCTTTGGCACTCTCGCTGGTGCTGCCCTCGCGGGCGGTATCGCAAGTGCTGCAACGCTTGACGAGGTCAAGGCGCGCGGCCAGCTGAACTGCGGCGTGACAACCGGGGTTCCGGGCTTTGCTGAGCCCGACGCCAACGGCGTTTGGCAGGGCTTTGACGTCGCCGTATGTCGCGCTGTCGCAGCGGCTGTTCTCAGCGATCCAACCGCAGTCGAATTCGTTCCAACAACCGGCAAGACGCGCTTTACTGCGCTCGCCTCCGGTGAAATCGACATGCTGGCCCGGAACACAACCTGGACCTTCAGCCGTGACGTCGACCTCAAGTTCGAATTCACCGGCATCAACTACTATGACGGACAGGGCTTTATGGCGCCTGCCGATCTGGGCGTGACATCGGCCAAGGATCTGGACGGCGCGACTGTCTGCATCCAGACCGGCACCACGACCGAGCTGAACCTGGCGGACTTCTTCCGCTCGAACAACATCAGCTACGAGCCGGTTCCGATTGAAACTGGCGCTGAGGCCGTACAGCAGTACAACGCTGGCGCATGTGACGTGTACACGACAGACGCATCAGCACTGGCTGCACAGCGTGCAAACTTCGAAGATCCGACAGCGCATGTCATCATGCCCGAGATCATTTCGAAAGAGCCGCTTGGTCCGCTTGTTCGCCACGGCGACAATGAATGGGCCGACATCGTCCGCTGGACGCTGAACGCACTGATCACGGCAGAAGAGCTTGGTGTGACCTCGGTCAACTTGGCCGAACTGTCGGCTGGCACCAACAACCCGGAGATCAACCGTCTGCTTGGCACCGAAGGTGACCTTGGCGGTATGCTGGGCCTTGACGCGGATTGGGCCGAGCGCGCAATCGGTGTTGCCGGCAACTACGGCGAAATCTTCGAGAAGAACATCGGTGAGTCCACACCGATCGGTCTGGCCCGCGGCCTGAACGCTCAGTGGACCGATGGTGGCCTGATCTACTCGCCGCCGTTCCGGTAAGAACATCTTGAAAGGGCGCGGACACTTCCGCGCCCTTTCTTTTCCGGCAAGCTGGGGCCGGATCCAAAAAAAACGCGCGCGCATAACAAAAATACACCAACAAGCGCCAGATGGACGGGGAACGTCACCTATGACGACACTTGCCGACCAAGCGGTCACGACCTCGGGGTCATCATTCAAACTCTCTATGCTGTTGAATGACACGAGGTACCGGTCATTCACGTTTCAGTTCATCGCACTTGTCGCCATCATCGCCTTTATGGCGTTTGTCGGCGGGAACCTGGTGCGGAACCTGGCGGAAGCTGGCCTGAATATCTCATTCGCGTTCCTGGGTGAACCTGCCGGGTACGACATCAACCAGCAGCCAATCGAATATAACAGTCAGATGAGCCACGGGCGCGCCGCGATTGTCGGCCTGCTGAACACATTGATCGTGGCATTCCTGGCCTGCGCCACGGCGACCGTCTTCGGAGTGGTTGCCGGCGTACTGCGTCTGTCGAACAACTGGCTCGTGCGCAAGATCATGTCGTTCTACGTCGAGATTTTCCGCAACGTGCCGGTCTTGATCTGGATCCTGATTATCTTCTCGGTGATGATCAATGCCTTCCCGGCCCCCCGAGATTTCAGGGGGGACGAACCCTCTGCCTCGATGGTGCTTTTCGATACGGTGGCGATCACCAACCGCGGTGTTTTCGTGCCCGCGCCGGAGTTCACCAATTCAATATCGGTCGCCGAACAGGGCGTGGACGATGACGGCAACATCGTCCCGACCAGCGGTTGGCAGGACTTCACCCTGATCCTGGCATTTCTGGTCGCTTCCTGGTTCGCGGCGGGTGCACTGGGGCGCTGGGCCACCAAGCGACAGGAGGATACCGGGGAAAGGCCGACAACTTGGTACTTCACGCTTGGGATATGGTTCGTTCCCCTGATAGCCGTACTCACTTTTCTTGGCCTGACTTGGAACATTCCGGAACTGCGAGGCTTCAACTTCCAGGGCGGTATCCAGATGCGCGGTTCGCTTATCGCGCTCTGGTTCGCACTGGCGATCTATACCGGCGCCTTTATCGCCGAGAATGTGCGCGCCGGTATTCTGGCCATCTCGAAAGGCCAGACCGAGGCGGCGGCAGCGCTGGGCATTCGTCCGCGCCGGATCATGCGCCTTGTCATCCTGCCGCAGGCGCTGCGGGTTATTATCCCGCCCCTGATCTCGCAATATCTGAACATCACCAAGAACTCCTCCCTCGCCATTGCGGTGGGGTATATGGATGTGACCGGCACGTTGGGTGGCATCACCCTGCTGCAGACTGGGCGCGCGATCGAAACCATCGTTTTGTTGATGGCATTCTATCTGACAGTGTCGCTGCTGATCTCGTTCTTCATGAACATCTTCAACAACCGCATGCGACTGAAGGAGCGTTGAGCCATGAGTGATACAAACGCAGAATCTGTCGCTTTCGTCCAAAAGAGCCCGATCCCCCCATCGCCACCGCCGGTGAGCGAAGCGGGTTTGGTCAAATGGCTGCGCGAAAACCTGTTTTCCGGTTGGTTCAATACGATCCTGACGCTGGTCGCGCTTTACCTGGTGCTGCAGATCGTCATATCGGCTTTTCCATGGTTTTATAACGGCGTCTGGGAAGCAGGATCGATCCGGGAATGCCGTGACATCCTGCAAGGAACGGTTGGCGCCTGTTTTGCAGTGTTGGTGGATCGCTGGGATCACCTGCTGTTTGGCTTCAACTATCCGCAAGACGCGTATTGGCGGCCAACGCTGGCGTTCTTCCTGCTGATCGCGGCGTTCATGCCCGCGCTTTTCTATATGTATGTCCCCAGCAAGTTTCTGATCGGCACCGCCCTTTATCCATTCCTGGCCTATTGGCTGCTTTGGGGCGGATCGCTTTGGCTGCCGATTGCGGTTCTGGCAGCGATTATCCTGACCGGCGTGATATTCCGCGTGGTCGAAGGCATGAACGTTGAAACCCGAACGATGTGGGCTGGCGTCGTCGGCGTCGCCTCGGGGCTTGGGTTGGCGTATCTGCTGTATCTGGGCGCGCAAGAGCTTTGGTTCATATCGAACTCCCTCGGGCAAGCCGGTGGGTTTGCAGGGGCCGTCAGTTATCTGTTCAAAGCGCTCTCTATCTTCACTTACGTGTTCTTCATCCCGATGGGCATCTTCGTCGGATATGCGATCTATCAAAGCGCGGGCGATGGCGGGCTTGTGACCGTGGTCACTGCGTTGTTCGCGATTGCCGTTATGCTGATGTATGCCGTGGCGCCAGTCGCGGACGTTCTGAACTCGATCATCCCGATTGAGCTTGAGGCCGTGCAGTCCCGTCAGATGGGTGGCTTCATGCTGTGCATGATGTTCGGCGCGGTCTGTGTGTCGCTGTCCTTGCCGCTGGGTATCGTGCTGGCGCTTGGGCGGCAGTCGAACATGCCGCTGATCAAAGGCGTCTGCGTCGTCTTCATCGAGTTTGTGCGCGGCGTGCCACTGATCACGCTGCTCTTCGTTGCGAACGTGATGCTGGCCTATTTCTTTCCGCCGGGTTCGGGCCTCGACCTGTTCCTTCGGGTGGTCATCATGATCACCATGTTCTCGGCTGCCTATATTGCCGAGGTGATCCGGGGCGGTCTCTTCCTGACGGCCGATATCGAGATAGGACAAGATTTTTTCCTGCTGCTCTGAGCTCGCTTGCGCGCCCATCATGGTATTTCCGTCTCGCGGGTCACCGCAATTGACAGCCTCGGTGCGGGCAATCGCGCGTTCCATAAAACGGTCATAGATGCTCTCATGGACCAGCGCGCGGCTGGGGCAAGTGCAGACTTCACCTTGGTTGAGCGCAAACATTGTGAAGCCTTCGAGACACTTGTCGAAGAACGCATCGTCTTCGTCCATGATGTCCTTGTGGAAGATGTTGGGAGATTTACCGCCCAGCTCTAGCGTCACAGGAATGATGTTTTCCGTAGCGTATTGCATGATGAGGCGGCCGGTGGTCGTCTCGCCCGTAAAGGCCACTTTGGCAATGCGGTTGGATTGCGCAAGCGGCTTGCCAGCCTCAAGGCCAAAGCCATTGACCACGTTCAGGACACCCGCAGGCAGGATATCGGCGATGAGCTCGCAAAACACCATGATCGTGGCCGGTGTTTGCTCGGCCGGCTTGAGAACAACGCAATTGCCCGCGGCCAGGGCCGGAGCCAGTTTCCAGGCCGCCATCAAAAGCGGGAAGTTCCAAGGTATGATCTGTCCCACAACGCCCAGAGGTTCATGGAAGTGGTAGGCGATCAATTACTTGGGAAGCTAAACCCATATCGATGCGGTTAG
>JBCCAA010000154.1:0-2626 GCA_039815055.1 Pseudomonadota bacterium
GAAACAGGCTTTCAAACACGGCGATCGGCTGGCCGTCGGCGAGCGAAAGACCGTGATAGGCGCAAACCGGATCGCCCGGGGCAATCTGCAGCGCTTTGGCTTCGCCCGTCGTCGCGGAACGCTCCTCGACCTGGAGAACGCGCTTGTCGGGTCGCCTGCCCGCGGCGATCAGGTTCTCGTGGAACCGCACACGTTGCCCAATCGGGTAGTCCGTCGGCGTGGCTGCGACGAAAGCACCAGAACCACGACGGGTGCGGATCAGACCTTCTTCAACCAAAGCCGAGATGCCATGTCGGACTGTGTGCCGATTGACCCCAAAGCGCTCGGCCAAACCTGCCTCGGTCGGCAGTTTGTCTCCGGGCGCGTATTTGCCATCAGCCAGGTCACTGCGGAGCGCATCGGCTATGGCCTGCCAGATGGGTGTTTTGCCTGAAGTGTCACGCAAGTTTCACAAATCTCTTCTGTCCTGAGAGGGGGAATCTGTTATGATGTGTATAGTTGTATAGTATATGGAAAAGTTGTCGAGATGAAAGACACTTCCGACGAAAACGCCGAGCGAAAAGCCTGGATGGGACTGCTTGCCAAGGCTCCGGACGGCCGCGTTGCAGCCCTGCTGGGTGCCGCTATGGCACGCCCCGAATTCACATGGCTGCGCGCGCCTGAGATCGGCAGCACAATGGTCCGCGGCCGCGCCGGTGGGACAGGCGCGCCCTTCAACATCGGAGAGATGACTGTCACGCGCTGCGCGCTGACGCTCGCCAGCGGTGAAGTTGGTCACGCCTATATTCAGGGTCGCCGCAAGTCTGATGCAGAAGCGGCGGCTCTTGTCGACGCGTTGATGCAAGGGCGCAATGCCTCAGCCGTCCGCGAGGCCGTTCTTGACCCGCTCGGGGCGGAGCAATCCGCCGCAAAGAACGCCCGCGCCGAGAAAGCTGCCGCAACGAAGGTCGAGTTTTTCACAATGGCACGGGGAGAGGACTGATGCAGGCAACCGCTCTGGCAGGTGGGTTCGATAATCCCGCTACCCAATCCGCCCACGCGTTCCGGAGTGTCATGGAAGCCATGGCGCGTCCTGGCAGAATTCAGGATATCGAGGGTGCCGTTCCACCCGCGGCCTTGTGCGTCGCGGCCGGCACCGTTCTTTTGACCCTGTGCGACACCGACACGCCCGTCTATCTCGCTGGCAAGGCTGACACGGACGATGTCCGCAAGTGGCTGGCCTTTCACACCGGCGCCCCGCTGACAGGCCCATCACATGCGATGTTTGCCGTGGGCGACTGGGACGCATTGTTGCCGCTTGGCAGCTATCCCGTTGGAACGCCGGAATATCCAGACCGCTCGACAACCCTGATCGTGGAATGTGCCGAACTCGAAGCGGACGGCGCGACGCTGCGTGGACCCGGGATCAAATCCGAGGCCACGCTGTCCCTACCGGAAACCCGCGCCTTCCAAAGCAACCGCGCACTGTTTCCGCTCGGGCTCGATTTCATCTTCACCTGTGGCGACAGGTTGGCGGCTTTGCCTCGCAGCACGGAGGTTTTCTGATGTATGTGGCTGTAAAGGGTGGCGAGCGGGCGATTGAAAGCGCGCATGCCTGGCTTGCGGAGGAACGCCGTGGCGATACGGATGTCGCCGAACTAAGCATTGCGCAAATCCGTGAACAGCTGAAACTGGCCGTGGATCGCGTGATGGCCGAAGGGTCGCTTTATGATCCTGATCTTGCCGCCTTGGCGATTAAGCAGGCGCGGGGCGATCTGATCGAGGCGATCTTCCTAATCCGGGCTTACCGCACCACACTGCCCCGCTTTGGTGCGTCAGAACCTGTGGACACGGGTGCAATGGCTTGCGACCGGCGTATCTCGGCCACGTTCAAAGATTTGCCGGGCGGACAGGTCTTGGGGCCGACTTTCGACTACACGCACCGGCTGCTCGATTTCAAACTGGCCGCTGACGGTGAACTCCCCGAAGCTCCAACACGGGAAAGCATTCCAGGCGACGTGCCTCATGTGACAGAGTTTCTGAACCGCGAAGGCCTGATCGAAGAAGCTCCCCACGATGACACGCCGCCGCCCGACCTGACCCGCGAACCACTTGAGATGCCGGCCGACCGCGCGCTGCGGCTGCAAGCACTGACCCGCGCCGATGAAGGCTTCACGCTTGGTCTCGCCTATTCCACACAGCGCGGCTACGCACGCAACCATGCCTTTGTCGGCGAGCTGCGGATTGGTGCGGTCGCAGTGGAAATGGACATCCCCGAGCTCGGGTTTGCCATCGAGATTGGCGAGGTGACGCTGACCGAATGCGAAACCGTTAACCAGTTCAAGGGATCAAAGACAGAGCCGCCCCAATTCACGCGAGGATACGGGCTGGTCTTTGGCCAATCCGAACGCAAATCGATCTCAATGGCGTTGGTTGACCGCGCTCTCCGCTGGGAAGAGTTGGGCGAAGACAATGTCGGCGCGCCCGCGCAGGACGCCGAGTTTGTTCTTTACCACGCCGACAATATACAAGCGACGGGGTTCCTCGAACATATCAAGCTGCCTCATTACGTCGACTTTCAGTCAGAGCTGGAACTGGTGCGCAAACTGCGCCGCGAAGCGGATGCAGACCAAGTGCGGGAGGCAGC
>JBCCAA010000175.1:0-2112 GCA_039815055.1 Pseudomonadota bacterium
CACTGTGGAACCGGTCTAGCCGCGGGGCCAACCATTTGGCGGCAAAGCTGGGGGCAGAACTCACCATGACGCGGCCCGTGCGGGCCGGGGCTTGCATGATCCGGCCAGCCTCAGCGATCTGGTCAAACGCTTCGCGCACCAGAGGCAAGGCCGCCTGCGCCGCATCGGTGAGCAACACACTCCGGCCTGTACGTTTGAACAAGGGAGTGCCGGCATAGTCTTCGAGCTGGCGAATATGCTGCGAAATGGCTCCGGGCGTTACGTTGAGCTCGTCAGCGGCCTTGGTAAACGACAGCCGGCGGGCGGCAGCCTCCAAGGCGCGCAAAGCATTCAGGGGCGGGAGGCGATCATTCGTATCTGACATAATACAGGTCTATAAGCAGATTTTGATTGTAGTTTCTCTAAACAATGGAATAAGGCCCATACGGTTGCTGAAACCGCTTCGTCAACACATTTCTCTGCCATCGATCGACCCAACGGACTTCCATTCATCATGCGACTCTTCCCTGCGTTTTTCTATACGGACGATGCCCACGTCACTGTGTTCGGAGGCGGCGAAGAAGCGCGGCGCAAAGTGCGGCTTCTGGCCAAGACGACGGCCCACATCACGGTCATCATCGATTCTGAAATCGAGCCGGGCTTTGCCGAAGAGTTCGCCGGACGCATCACGATTGCCCCGCGCGATATGGCCGGCCAAGCGCTCGACCGGTCGAAATTTGTGATCATTGCCTGCCGCACCAAAGAGAATTGCGATCAGTCCGTGATCTGGGCGCGCGAATATGGTGTCCCGATCAATGTGGTGGATCAGCCTGAAATCTGTGACTTTACGGTGCCGAGCATTTTGGAGCGCGGCGAGATCGTCGCCGCCGTTGGCTCAGGCGGTGCCGCGCCGGTGCTCGCCAAGCGTGTGCGGACCAGCCTCGAAGCCCTGATGCCTCAAAATATGGGGCCCCTTTCGGAGCTTGCGCGCGACTTCCGACCCCGTGTTTACGAGATCCTGGACAGCGGTGTGAAGCGCCGCCAGTTCTGGGAAGCGGCCTTGAATGGCGCGCCTGCCGATCTTGCCATGGATGGCAAATTCGACGCCGCTCGCGACGCTATGGAAGCGCTGCTGCAGGACGTTGCCTCCCCAAACAATCAGATCGGCACCGTTCACATTGTTGGCGCCGGTCCGGGCGATCCTGAATTGCTCACCTTGAAGGCTTTTCGCCTGATCCAAAACGCAGACGTCGTCTTCCATGATCGTTTGGTGAGCGATGAGATTATGGACCTTGTCCGCCGCGACGCGACCCGGGTTTCTGTTGGAAAATCGAAAGCCAATCACAGTGTGCCACAGCCCGAAATCCACGAACTGATGATCAAGGCCGCGCAAGAGGGGAAACGTGTCGTGCGCCTCAAGGGCGGCGATCCGTTTATCTTTGGCCGCGGCGGCGAGGAAGTTGAAGCGCTGCGAGACTCTGGCATCGAAGCAAGCGTCGTTCCCGGCATTTCCTCTGCGCTCGGATGTGCCGCATCCGCCGGTTTACCGCTGACCCATCGCGACCACGCCCAGACGCTGACCTTTGTCACCGGGCACGCCAAATCTGGTACCGTACCGGATCTGGACTGGGATGCGCTCGCCAAACCGGCTCAGACGGTCGTGGTCTTTATGGGCGTTGGAACCGCGCCTGTGATTGCAGAAAAACTGATCCATGCGGGCCGTGCCACCAGCACTCCGGTCGCCGTGATCGAGAACGGCACCCGCGCCAATGAAATCAAAGTCTTCGGCACGCTCGCCGAGCTTCCCCAATTGATCACCCGCGCGGGCATTAAAGGTCCGGCCCTGCTCGTGATCGGAGAAGTCAGCGCGATTCCGGCCGAAGCCTTAGCCAAACTCTCATCTGAGGCCGCTGCATGACGTCCGTTCGACCGAAACTCAAACCGGAGACCCCCAAAACCGTGACCGCCTGGGATACTGCAACCGGTAATGTTGTCTGGCTTCGGCAAGACGAGAGCTGGACCGAAGATGCGGGCGAAATCGGCGTCTTTGTGGGCGATGCCGCCGAAGCGGCGCTGGAAAATGCCAAAACGCAGGAGGGGTCGATTACGGACCCTTACTTTATGGAAGTGACC
>JBCCAA010000120.1:0-4482 GCA_039815055.1 Pseudomonadota bacterium
GTGGCCTTCTTCGCCTGACATCGATCCCCCGGATCGATGTTTCGCTTCGCGACCGTCTGCGAAGCCCCGGAAGACCGCATCATCGCCCCGGTTCGGTCGGTCCGGACCCGCCTGCCATGGGGCGATGACGGGGGTGAGTATGGGGGAGCGTGGGGTGGGTCGGGTAGAGTCGTAGAACTAGTGTCTGCTTTCGGCGTCGGAGCGGCCATACTCAAAATGGCGTGTAAAGGGTTCGCCATCTTTTATTTGCGCGCGGTTTGAAACAATGCGATTGAGTAGAGATCGGGATTCCAATAGACTGGATATTCGTAATGATTAGATTTGTTTTTTTAATCTGTTGCGCGACTTCAATTTTTATTCTGAGTAGCTTTGCATCCCCATCAAGCGATGAAGTTGCAGATCAATGTGGTCTGCAGTTAGCGCAAACAGAATTTGTTTATAGCAATCGACTGAAGGCGTGTGCCGACGAGGGTAATCCTGAAGCGCTGGCATGGCTCGGAATATTGTATTGGAGCGATATAGAGAGCGAACAAACGAAATTTCATCAGGACGGGATTCCATATACCGAAACGAGGCTTGAAGAGCTTGGTCTAGCAGCGATGAAGTCAGCTGCTTCGAAAGGCAACTTAGTAGCCGCGAATGAACTTGGCCTAGCGTACATGGAGGGCACCTTCGGGTTGGATGTAGATATTCAGGCAGCACTTCCATTGTTGGAAGCCGCAGATGCGCAAGGGGATGAGTTTGCGCCTCAAAACCTGGCCATCCTCTATGCCAACGGTCGCGGAGTCCCGCGGTCAAAGGAACGAGCGCTTGAATATCTGAAGCGTTCTGCGGATCGAGGTTCGGTCATATCTCTTTGGACAATGGGCGCTTATCATTTGTCCAAGAAAACTGATGCGGATGTAGAGACTGCGGAGGCCTATTTTTTGCGTGCAGCTATTTTGGGAGGCGCTTGTGCTAGACCGAGTGAGGTTTGCGAGGACTTTCAACCGCTGTTCGAGGACGAGCAAACTCTGTACGCGGCCAATAAACACGTCGCGAGTATGAGCATCGCATCATGTTGACCGAGTTTTGTTATGTCTGCTCCCCGCGTCGAAGCGGACATTTGGCGAGATTACGATTTGCGCTTGATAGCAGCAGCTCGACTATCCGGAACTCCGCCGTCGTACCGTTCCGAACTGGGCTCCAAGGTGTTGTGCTCAAGTTCGCTTTGGTGTGACTGCTGTTTGGCAGGCAGCAAGTCAGTCGGAACCAGGTTGGATGGCAGTGATTGAAAACTCGTTTCGGCGAGATAAGCATCCACAGCTAGGCGATTGATCGCCACTTCACCGCCGCCAGCCCAATGCCTATCTTGATTGTTCTTTTTGATGCCAGAAATCCAGTATTCGTCGCCGGTTTCAATATCAAAGAAATTGGCACCGATGCCACTTCCCTTGAGGCTCTTGAATGCTTTTCCGTTCGAGTAAACCGTAGCTCCAGTCTTTGAAGCGCCAGCAATACCAATCCACGCAGGACCATTGTCGGAATGGCCAGATTTCAGTTCGACGTAGATGAGGCGATCTTTCATGATAACCCTTCAATCAAATCTGGCGAATACAATCAGCCGCTATGTCTCGTCCTGACCCAAGAACAGGCCTCCCGCCTCAATCAAACACCGACCAGTTTGCGGCTCGGGCGAAGTGTTCGAGCGCGGCGGACCCGGCCAGCGATGTGCCAGCTGCGTTTAGGCCCGGTGACCACGCGGCGATAGCGCCATGTCCCGGTGCAATCGCGAGGATACCGCCGCCCACGCCGCTCTTGCCTGGCAGGCCGACGCGGAAGGCAAACTCGCCGGAATTGTCATAGTGCCCGCACAGCATCATCACCGAATTGATGCGCCGGCTGCGTTCAGCGGAAAGGATCTGCCTGCCGGTCAGCGGATCCACGCCATCATTGGCCAGAAACAGGCCGGCCCGGGAGAGCTGGCGGCATGACATGGCTAACGCGCATTGGTGGAAATAGACGCGTAGCGCCGTCTCTACTGGCTGGGTCATGTTGCCGAAGGCAGCCATGAAGTGGGCGAGGCTACGATTGCGCGCCCCGGCGGAGGCTTCAGACGCTGCCACGTCCCGGTCGATCGAGATGTGCTTGTCGCCCGATAGCGAGCGCATCATCTCTTCGAGACGCGCAATCGCGCCCTCCGCGTCATCCTTCCCGATCAACCGGTCTGCGACGGCGATGGCGCCCGCATTGATCAGCGGATTGCGGGGACGCCCGCCTTCGGTTTCCAACTGCACAATGGAATTGAACGCCGTGCCCGACGGCTCGCGGCCGACACAGTCCCACAATCCATCGCCCACCTGTTCCAGCGCCATCGCCAGCGAGAACACTTTCGAGATGGACTGGATCGAGAACGAGGTCTCGGCGTCCCCAGCCCATGCCGCCACGCCATCCAGCGTGATGGCCGCAAGGCCCAATTGGTTCGGATCAACACTGGCCAGGGCGGGAATGTAAGATGCGACCTTGCCTTGGCCCCGCAGGGCGCAGGCGGTGTTGAACGCCTCATCCACGAGCGTCTGGAGCGTAGCCTGGTCCATCACAGCTCTTTCAGCCAGTCCAGAAGCAGCGCGTTGACCTGATCGGGTGCCTCCTGCTGGGTCCAGTGGCCTATGCCGGGCAGGATATGGATGCCACGAAGATCTGGCAGCACGTCGCGCATACGCGGTTCCGGGTCGCCGGGCACCATGGAGACGACCGGGTCTTCGTCACCGGCGATGAACAAAGCAGGCTGGTGGATGGTATAGTCGCCCCGGGCCAGCAAGATCTCATAGTCGCTATCGAAATGGCGATAGCGGTTGAGCGGGCCGCGGAACCCGGAGGTTTTGAACTGCGCCTCGTAGATCGCAACGTCCTCATGGGTGAGCCATGGCATGGGCATTTCAGGTTCTGGGACACCATCGAGGAATTTAGCATCGACGGGCTTGTCGGTCGGCCAATCGGTGCGGCCCTGACCGCCGGAAATGGCACCATAGAATTTGCGTATGACGGTTGCCGGGTCAGCATCCAGCTCGGCTTCTGCGACGCCTTCTTCCTGAAAATAATTGATATAGAAAAACCGGCCCCTGTCGGTGAACATCTTTTTGTAGAGCGCCATGGGCGGCACTTTCGATGGCGCAGTGTAGGGCACCGATAGCCCCGCAACAGCGCGGAAACGCTCCGGGTGGAACAACGCCGAAGCCCAGGCCATGGGCGCGCCCCAGTCATGGCCGATGATCACAGCAGGCTCACCAGAAAGCGCTTCGGCAAGGCCGGCGAAATCGGCGGTCATTTCCGCCATCGCATAGGCCGATACGTCATGCGGTGCATCGCTGTCGCCATAACCGCGAACATCCGGCGCCGCCACGCGGTATCCAGCGCTCGCAAGCACCGGAAGTTGATGGCGCCAGGAATACCAGCTTTCGGGAAAGCCATGCACCAGCAAGACCAGTGGACCGTCTTCGGGGCCATCGAGCGCGACATTGAGGTGGATGCCATTGGTGGCGATACGTTGGAGGTCTGGCATGGCGTTTCTTTCCTGGCGACTTGTGCGCGGCCTTCAATCGCCGCACTGTGGCTTAGGCGTTGTTCTGGCGCCAGACCCTTGGCGGATATCCCCGCGTGACTGACGGCCCGACATGCCCCGATCCAACTTTCCAAGCGCCCGCCCCGCGCCCTTCAAAGGACCGTTTTCCGAGCTCTGGCGATATATGTGCTGGGGGTTTTTGAAAATCATGGGCTGGAAGATCGATGGCGATTGGCCGCGTGACCAACCGAAACTGGTGATTATCGCGGCTCCCCACACCGTCAATATGGACGGTATCAACATGCTGGCAGCAGCCGGATACTACAGGATCAAACTGTCCTGGATGGGCAAGGCGTCGCTGGTGAAAGGCCCGTTCGGTGGCATCGTGAGATGGCTCGGCTGTGTTCCGGTAGACCGCAGCCAGGCCAATGATCTGGTCGCCCAGATGAAAGTGGCATTTGACGAGACCAGCAGTTTGTTTCTGGCCATTCCGCCCGAAGGTACACGCGCTCTGGTGGCGGGTTGGCGAACCGGGTTTTACCACATTGCCCACATGGCCGGCGTGCCGATCCTGCCAACTGTGCTGGATTACGGTAGCAAGACCATCCGGCTCGGCGACCTGTTTGACGCGACGGGCGATATCGATACCGATCTTCCCCAACTCAAGGCCGTTTATCGTGGGGCCAGAGGCAAAAAACCCCGCGATTCAGAAGCTGTGGGTGAAGGTTAGCCCTGCTTGCAATTGCCTGAGCCGCCCGCTCCCCCGTCCAACCGCCCTCAAAGTCTTGCGAGCATTGGGGCGGTTGGACGGGGGAGCGGGCGGCTCAGGCGGAGCAACAACTGACTCTAACCCTGCTTCAACTCACTGAAAGGAACGGTCTTGTCGACGCGCACATCGCTCGGCAGGCCCAGCACGCGTTCAGCGATGATGTTCTTCAGGA
>JBCCAA010000143.1:0-3189 GCA_039815055.1 Pseudomonadota bacterium
ATTGGCGGCATTCGTGAACACTAACAGCCACATGGCACTGCCGATCACGAGGACAGGCATAAGCGTCAGGGACGCCCAAGGGCTGGACAATTCGGGTGGGAATAGACCGAAGCTGCAAACCAGCAGAGCGGATAGCAATAAACCAAGCAGTTTCGGAACCGTTCCCAGTATTCCGAGATCATCGAGCAGACCAATCAGGAAAGCGGCGCCGACGAACACGCAAACCGTCCAATAGGTGAACATCCAGCGCGTCTCAGCCAGTGGCGCTGCGTCTCCGGCTAAAATGAGTGACCAGGCGGCCCAGGCAAGCCCACCTATCAATGTGCTTAAAGCGATGCCGATACCGCCCAGTCGAGATACCGGTGCCGCTTGGTGCTTGCGGATCCCGTCTGGCGCATCTGTGACGTCAGACTTCGTGAGGAGAGCACAGAGTGCATAGGAAAGTGCCAGGGTCACAATTGCGGTGAGAAAGAAAGAGACGAGGGTCATCTCGCGCGATTATCCCTCGCCGAGTAGGCTGGAACGCACCCACCAATCTGGGTAGCGCGCAGCGAGAAGCGCGGCACCTGCTTCGGCCAAGTCCAGGTTATCAAACAAGCCGAAACATGTCGCACCCGAGCCACTCATGCGCACGGCACGCACGCCCGACAAAGCCTGTAAGGCGGCCAGGGTCTTGGTGATGTCTGGGTGCATGCTCATTGCGGGAGATTGCAAACTATTGATCGTGTTTTCATTCAGCCAGACCTGAAAGGCGCGGAGCGCCGTGCGGTTGTCTGGCAGTGGCGGGTGTTCCGGAATGCGTTCAGGTGCGCCCTCATCATAGGCCTTGAACACCGCTCCGGTGGGACAGGGCGTGCCCGGATTGACCAGCACCGCCGGCAGTTTCGGAATGCTGAGCACCGGTTCGTATGCCTCGCCTTCGCCGGTCATAAACCCTGGCAGACCGATCAGACAGGCGAGAACGTCGCCGCCCAATAAGGGTGCTATCGTTTCGGCAAGTGCGCGTACCCGGTCACCGCCATGCGCGCGTATGATCAACCGAAGCGCCGCCCCGGCATCTGCGGACCCGCCACCAATGCCGGCCGCACACGGTAAGTTCTTTTGCAACCTGAACGCCAAGGGCGGCGCATTACCGTCCAGCGCATCGTTCATGGCGCGCGCGGCTTCCAGCACAAGATTGTCTTTCGCGGGACCAGACGCCTTGGCGTAAGGTCCGTCGACTGCGAGGCTGAAATGACTGGCTGGTTCCGCGGTCAGCAGATCGGCCGTCTCCACATCGGCGAAGGTGACGAGGGATACCAGATTGTGGCGTCCATTGTCCTTTGGCGGGCCGACATGAAGAGACAGATTGATTTTAGCGGGTGCATGTTCCGTGAGCCGCGTCATGGATAAGTCGTCGAGCTTCCAATCGTTGCTGCTTGAAGCAATGCGATACCACCATCTAATTTGCGGCGCAAAAGGTCTTTTTCAGCGTCATCCGTCGAGTATTTCAGCGCGCGCTCCCATTGGAAGCCAGCTTCCTTAAAGCGTCCGACTTGCCAATACGCGTCGCCGAGATGGTCGAGGATTTCTGAAATGTCCGGTTCCAGGGCCGTGGCGCGCTCAAGATAAAAAATCGCACGCTCATAGTTCCCCATTTTGTAATGCGCCCAGCCGAGGCTATCGGTGATGGCCCCATTGTTTGGGGACAGCCGCAGGGCTTGTTCGATCAGATCCAGCCCTGCGTCTAAATTGATGCCGCGATCGATCCAACTGTAACCCAGATAATTCATAATGGTCGGATCATTCGGATTAAGGCTCAGGGCGGTTCTCAGATCGTCTTCTGCAAGTGGCCAGGCACCCAACCGTTCTCGCGCACTGCCGCGCGCAAAGTAAATTCGCCAGTCATATTCGCCGAGCGCTTCGTCCGCATCGATCACCTGCGTGAACGTCTCTTCGGCCTCGCCATCCCGATCGAGCGACTGTAGCAGATCGGCTAATTGCACGCGGATATTGCGATTGTCGGTCCGTGCGAGCGTTTGACGCGCGAGGTCCAGCGCCTCTTCATTGCGGCCCTCGCGTCTCAGCGCCCACGCCAATTGGCCTTGCGCGCTGGTATGGTGGACCGAGCTTTCGGGGATGGATTGCAGCAGAGCGATCGCATCGTCGCGGCGATCTGCGCGATCTAACGTATCGGCCCATAGCGCTTTGGCTGAATCCAGGTTGGGATCGAGATAGACGGCCATAGCAAAATAGACAGAGGCAGCGTCGCCATAACCTTGATTGGCTTGCGGTGCAGTCGCGAGATAAAAGGCGAGCGCGATGCCCTCAGCGGTCGAGTATTCCGGAATCGCAGAGACATTTTCGGCTTCAATCTCCTGAGCGAGCGAAACGAGCGCGGGATGCCGGCCAATGTCTCGGCGGAATGTGCGGAGCCTTTGCATTGCAGTATCGGTGTCGCCCGCACGGGCCATCAACCGGGCTTCAATCTCGACGCCAAGGGCCAGGCGAGCATCGATGCTCCAAAGCCTGTCGAGATCGGTTCGGGCGCCATCGACATCTCCTGTATTGACTTTCATGAGCGCGCCCAGCGTTTGCCCCATCAAGCCATAAAGCCCTTCCCCGCCGCCTGCGTTCCGTTGCAGGACGATCGCCGTCTGGGGATCTTCTTCCAGGACTGACCAGGCCGCGAGGCTTCGCGCCAGCATGGCGTGATAATCGGTGCTCCAAGGCGTTGTCAGATAGGAGAGCGCTTCTTGTCTATTCTCACGTTGGATCGCGTCGACGGCCAGCAAGAGGCGCGGCACTTCGGTTTGCGCGATGATCTCTGGTGGCAAGCGCTTCGAAAGCGTGACCGCGCGATTAACCTCGCCCACACGCATCACGCAGAAAATGGCCTGCTCTGCGAGCCAGGGATCGTCTTTCACCGTGCGCAGAAGACGGGAGTAGTACCGGGCTGCAGTCTCAGCGTCTTCCGTAAGGCCCGCATATTTCGCGACGGCATAAGTCGATAAGGTATCAATCTCGGTGCGGAGTTTTGTCGCCGATTCCGCTTTCTCAAGCAGCCGAGGACTTGGCCCGGGCTGAGTCGAAACGCAGGCGGTCACTGCGAGGCAGGCCGTCGAGATCAATACTGAACGCCACATAGGCTCTTTGTCTCAGCGCTGGAGGTTTCAGGCAAGTAAAAGTCTGTGATTTAATTACCGAACC
>JBCCAA010000058.1:0-17546 GCA_039815055.1 Pseudomonadota bacterium
AAAATGGATCACGTCGAGGGTATGAGTGACAACGCGTCGAACACCTCGCATGAACGTCAGCTTCCAGGCGACCCGGTTTATCGCTTTGTCGGCAACCGTCTGAAACACTATCGGCGCGCAAAGGGTCTTCGGCAGGCAGAACTGGCGAAAGAGGCCGGTGTCAGCACCCAGCAGTACCAAAAGTATGAGGATGCCAGCAGCCGTTGTTCCCTCGCCAACCTCATCAAGCTGGCAGCGTATCTCAACATACCGCTCGGTTTGCTTCTGCCGCCCGATGGACAGTCTGGCCCATTGAGCCGACCCGGCATGGCCGAAGCGCCGGCCAAATCGCTGGAGCCGCCTCCGCGCGACACCGAGCCCAAAGAGGCCCAGGGTCAGGTCTCCCGCCTGATCGTTGCGTTCCTTGCCATCGAAGACGGCGACGCACGCGCCCATTTACTGGGCCTGGCAGAGCGGCTTCGCGCGCAGTCAGCGGTTTAAAGTAGCGAAGGCACCACGCGGTCTGGTGGTTTGTGGCCGTCATCGAAGGCCTTGATGTTGATCAACACCTTCTCGCCCATCTCCACGCGGCCTTCCAGGGTGGCCGAGCCCATATGGGGCAGCAACACCACGTTCGGTAAGGATTTGAGCTTCGGGTTGACCTCCGGCTCCTGTTCGAACACGTCCAGTCCGGCGCCCGCGATCTTGCCGTCTTCGATTGCGCGCGCGAGGGCCATTTCATCGATCACTTCGCCGCGGGCCGTGTTCACGATGAAACTGTCGGGTTTCATCAGATCAATCCGCCTCGCATTCAACAAATGGAAAGTCGCTGGCGTGTGCGGGCAGTTCACCGAGACAATGTCCATCCTCGCCAGCATCTGGTCCAGGCTGTCCCAATATGTGGCCTCCAGCAGCTCTTCGATCTTCGGGCTGACAGGTTTGCGGTTGTGATAGTGCACCTGCAGACCAAAGGCCTGAGCGCGCTTGGCAACCGCCTGACCAATCCGGCCCATGCCAATGATGCCGAGCCGTTTGCCTGCGATGCGTCGACCCATCATCCAGGTCGGGCTCCAGCCGGAAAATCCGCCCTCTTCCATAACGTCGGCGCCCTCAAACAGGCGGCGCGGTACGGACAGGATCAGCGCCATGGTCACGTCGGCGGTGTCATCTGTCAGAACACCCGGCGTGTTGGTGACCATGATGCCGCGCTGCACGGCACTTTCGACATCAATATTGTCCACGCCCGCACCAAACTGGGCGATCATCCGCAGGGTTTCACCGGCCGCATCGATCATGCGCCCATCGATCTTGTCGGTCACGGTGGGCACCAGGACGTCGCACCGTCCCAGTGCATCAGCCATTTGCTCCTCACTGAATGGGACATCCGTCTCGTTCAGCTCCGCATCGAAAAGTTCCTTCATGCGCAGTTCTACCGGCGACGGCAATTTACGCGTGACGATCACTTTCAGTCTGCGTGAGGACATACCCGCTCCCAATGATGCTGATGAGGCCGCGTGCCCGACCATTGATGTGTCGATAGCAGAGCGACCGGGCTGCGCCAACGCCCTCGCGGTTTTACGTCCCTTTCACTTCGCTCTGCGCATGTGTGCCGCAACAGGGAAGAGGACGACATGATGGTGCGTGCATTGCTGATTACAGGTTTCGCCCTGAGTGCCGCGCTGGCAGGCGCCCTTCCGGCGGGCGGCGAGGCCCAGGCACCCGTCGTCCAGATCAGTCATGTTACAGGCAAACCCGTCCCGCGCTTCGAGACTCTGCGATATGCCGCCGTAAATGGGCGAACGGGGCCGAGTGAAGATCACTCTATTGCCTGGCGATATGAACGGCGCGGCCTGCCAGTTTTGATCCTGAAGGAAAGCCAGAGCTGGGCCCGTGTGCGCGACCCCGACGGCGACGAAGTGTGGATTCACCGGCGCACACTGCAGCCGGGCACAACCGCCATGGTGAAACAGACAACCCAACTGCGGGCGGGCGGCAACATTGCCGCGCGCTCAGTTGCTGAAATTGAAAACGGCGTCATGGTATCATGGTCAAACTGTCAGGACCGGTTCTGCGAAGTCACCATCGACAACACCACCGGATGGGTCCTGGAATCACACTTGTGGGGCGTGGGCTTGGATCATTCGGCCGAGTAGGCTAAGTCCGGCGCCATTCACACTGTTGGCCAACACACTCAGCGTGTGCCAGATTGGTCGCTGCACAACCGATTGGGGGGCACTTTGCCTGGACCTCACACCTACCACACACCACAAGAATCCTATTCGAAGGACGACCTCCTCGTTTCCGGTAAGGGCGAGCTTTTCGGCCCTGGCAACGCCCAGTTGCCTGCCCCGCCAATGCTGATGATGGATCGGATTGCTGAGATCAGCCTGGACGGCGGCCCCTTTGAAAAGGGCCATGTGGTTGGCGAGTTGGATATCCATCCATCGCTCTGGTTTTTCGAATGCCACTTCCCAGGTGACCCGGTCATGCCCGGCTGCCTTGGCCTGGACGCTATGTGGCAGGCAGTGGGGTACTGGCTGGGCTGGTCAGGATCACCGGGCAAGGGTCGCGCGCTGGGTGTGGGCGAGGTAAAGTTCACCGGCCAGATCACGCCGGACGTCAAGCTGGTGCGTTATGAGATTGAGATGAAGCGCGTCAAACGCGGCAAACTGGTGCTCGGAATTGCCGATGGGCGGGTCTTTGCTGATGAGACCCGCGTCTACACCGCCAAAGACATGAAGGTCGGCTTGTTCAATCCCGATGAGCTTTAGGCGTTGAGCGGGCGTCCCGCCGTCGCATCAAACCCATAGATCCAGTCGAACCGGCCCTTGATGGCGAGTGGCAACACGCGTGCCGCCAGTTTGATGGGGGCGTAGCCCAGCAAGGCGGGCAAACCGCGCCCATGGAAAAGGTCGCCATTGCGCCGCGCGGCCTCCAATATTCGCCCACCGCGGATCGTCATCGCCTTGCTGTAGGCTTCGAACTGGCCGGTTGAGGCGATGCTCCAAACCGCCGTCCAGGCGCATTCCATCGCAAAGCTGGCGCCCTGTGCCATGAAGGGGGGCATGGACACACCAGCGTCGCCGATTACTGCCAGTTTACCCCGCGCCAGATGCTGGGGCGGTGGGCGGTCATACAAGCCCCAGGCGCGGACACTCTCGGCTCGCTCCAAAACCGCCCGCACCGGCGCCGCGAAAGCGGAAAATGCCGCGCGCGCTTGCGCCAGACTGGCCTGATTGTGCCAGCCCTCGGGCGTGGGCTCATCCTGCTCCACGACCCCCACGAAATTCACCCATTCGTGGTCTCGCAGGAAATAGGTCACGGCATGGCGCTCTTGCCCCGTCCAGGCGGTCGACGCGTCGGGGACGAGGGACCGCAGCCGGGTTGTCGCCGGCACCAGAGCGCGCAGGGCAGTATGGCCGGTATAGTCGGCGCGCTCATCGCCGAAAAACCGGGTCCGCAGCGCTGAATTCACACCATCAGCAATTATCAGGGCATCACCGGCATACCGCGCCCCGCTTTCACACTGCAGGGTGACGCCATCGGCCGCCACATCATAATCGATCCCGGATTGGCCAAGAACCAGCGCGTCCGGCACCTGGTCGGCGAGCGCAGCCTGCAAGATCGCCTGCAATGCCGCGCGCCGGATATTGATGTGCGCCGCGCCCCACCGCTCACGAGCAGCCTCTCCCGCCGGGACGGAAAAGACAGTCTCACCAGTTTCGCCAATCGCGAAGTCCAGGCTATTGGGGGCGTGACCCGCGGCCTCAACCGCATCATCCAGCCCAAGCGCGGCCAGCACTTTCATGGCATTTGCGCCGACCTGCAGACCCGCACCAACCTCCGAGAGCTCGCTTGCGCGCTCAACCACAATCGGTCGCCAACCGGCCTTATGGGCGCACAGCGCCGCCGTCAGCCCTGCAATGCCACCGCCACAAATGACCAGTCGTTTGGCGCTCAAGCAGGCGGTCCTTCACCCATCACCCAGCGAAAGGGACGGATCTCCACGCTCTCGAACAATTCTGCCTTGGCATAGGGATCATCGCGGCACCAGGCCTCAACGTCGGCCTTGGAAGCGGCCTCTTTCACGATCGCCGATCCGGTAAACGTCTCGCCATCATCGGCAAAGAGTGGGCCAATCATCGCGATACTGTCCTTATAGGCCGTCGCCCATTCAAGATGGGCCGCCCGGTTGGCCAGGCGAACGTCCAATGCGCCGGGTTTGTCGCGGCAGGTGATCAGAAACAGGGCCATGTGGTTAGTGCTCCTCCTTGAACGGGCGCGACAGAAGGCCGTCCATGGCCTCTTCCACCGTCATCGCGCCGGATAGAATGTGAGTGATTGCCGCGCAGATCGGCATGTCTACGCCTTTCTGCCGCGCCAGTTTCGACAGTGCCGGCGCTGTGGCCGCGCCTTCCGTGACCGCGGCGCGTTCTGCCAACACATCTTCGGCGCGTCGGCCCTCACCCAGCGCTTTGCCAAAGCTCATATTTCGCGATTGTGAGGACGAACAGGTCAGCACCAGATCTCCCAGCCCGCACAGACCTGCCACGGTTTCCTGTCGCCCGCCCATGGCCACGGTGAGCCGCTGCATCTCTGCAAAACCGCGTGTCATCAGGGCGGCGTGAGCTGATTTGCCCAGGCCGAGGCCCTCGACCATGCCGCACGCGATGGCGAGGACGTTTTTGACGGCGCCGCCAACTTCCGCGCCCACCAGATCATCGCTCCAATAGGGCCTGAAGGTCGGGCGCCCGATGCTATCCATCAGCTGCTGGCCAAGCGTATCGCTCTCGCACGCCAGGGTGACAGCGGTGGGCAGTCCGCGAGACACATCGGCGGCAAAAGAGGGGCCTGACAGCACACACGGTATGGCTTCCGGCAGCGCTTGTGCCAGCACATCGGTCATCAGCGACAAGCTAGATTGCTCAATGCCTTTGGCGCACAGTAGCAGCGGTGTTCCCGGTTGGATGTGTTCGCGCAGCTCCATCAGGGCGGCGCGGGTGAATTGGGCGGGCACAACCGCCAGGATCGCGCTGCAGTCTGCCAGGCTGGCGAGATCCGTGCTGGCTGAAAGGGCTGGCAGTTTCACCCCCGGCAGAAAAACCGGATTGCCCTCGCCTGCGCTGAGCGCATCGGCGACCTCGGATTCACGCGCCCACATCTTTACATCGCGCCCGGCGGCCTGGGCCGTGGCGGCCAACGCCGTACCCCATGCGCCAGAGCCCAACACACCGATCGACTGAAAAGAGGCCGTTTCAGACATGCTTGCCGCCATTCTCGCTGAATATTACGTTGATCATTCAGGGATGTTCCCCCAATACAAGTCTATGACAACCACAACTGACACACGTGAATTGATACTGGAAGCGGCCATGCAGCGCGTTATGCATTATGGCTACGCTAAGACCACAATGTCTGAAATCGCAAAAGACTGCGGCATGTCGGCGGGCAACATCTATCGGTTCTTTGCGTCCAAAATCGATATCGCGGAAGCGATGGCTGAAAAGTACCATGCCGTGACGCTGGCGGGGTATGAAGAAATCGCGGCCCGCGACACCTCTGCCGCCATGCGCTTCATGGCCTTCTGGCACCATTGCCTCACATCAACATTTCAGCAACTCGACAAGGATGAAAAGATCCTGGAGGTCGCCGAACGGCTGTCCCAGGAGCGCCCTGCTCATGCCAATGAACAACTGGCGATGAATCGCGTGCCGCTGGTGAAAATCCTGAATGACGGTGTCGAACTTGGTGAGTTTGCGCCCATGGATGATCCAGAATTCACCGCTGAAATGATACAAGCCGCAATGATGAAATTTGCCTATCCACAACTGTTCTCACGTCTCACGCTCGACCAGCTTGAGCGCGAATTCAACGGTGTGATGCCGATCATCATGGCGGGACTGAAAAGCGGATACTGATACAGTTTTGTGAATAATGAATATTTTTAACATTGTTCATTGATTTTTGATCAAAAGGCGCCCAAATGGGTGTGACGGTCGATAATATTCGATCGCATACTCACCCTGGAGCCCTCCCATGTCCTTCTCCGTCCGCACTGATAGCACCCGTTCCGTCCTCGGTTTTGCCCTGGCTTTGCCCCTCGCAGCCGCGTTGATGACTGCCATCTACGCTTCGGTCGGCCTTATCAGCTAACCGCACCCCCTCCGGCGCGCGTTTCCTCACTCTCGCACTAGCGTCGCACTCCCGCCCCTGCCGGCTCGCGCCGTGCAGGGGCTTTTTTTATGAGGCCGCCCGCCTAGGTGATGAGGTATGAACAAGCCCATCCCCGATCCCCTGAACCCCGGCCAGGAAAGCGTCTGGGACTATCCCCGCCCAGCCGTCGCCGAACCGTTCAATGGCCGCCTGCGCGTCGTCTTTGGTGGCAAGGTCATCGCCGATACGCTGAATGGCGTGCGAACGCTGGAGACCAGTCACCCACCGACCTACTACATTCCGCCATCTGACATTGATCCGAGCTGTCTCGCGCCGCGCCCGCATCGCACTCTGTGTGAATGGAAGGGCCAAGCGGTCTATTTCGATGTGGTGGTCGATAGGCAGCGTGCGGAAAACGCCGCCTGGGCCTATACCAATCCGGCCACGAGTTTTGCGATTATCAAGGATCATGTCGCTTTCTATTGCGCCGCGATGGAGGCTTGCTTCGTGGACGACGAACAGGCGCAGGCGCAACCGGGGCAGTTTTATGGAGGCTGGGTGACCTCCCATGTCGCCGGGCCGTTCAAGGGCATTCCCGGCTCCATGGGCTGGTAGGCCCTAGCTGTTGTACAGCGCCAGGCCGAGGCCAGCTGAGATCAATATGCTGAGCAGAATGAAATAGGTCGTGTTGATGATCAGTCCCTTGGCGATCACGGAAAACCAGTTCGACTGATAGGCTTGGCGAAGCACTGCATAGGACTGGACCACGCCCCAGACGAAGGGGATCAGCCAGACCCAGGATCCAATAATCGGGATGAACGACAACAGCATGATCAGCACGAGATACGCGTAAAGCGCGGCATGCATGTACAACGCCACCACAAGGTGGTCGTAGATCAGGAACTTGCGCCGATAAACGTAGAGGATCACCAGCATCAGGCCATAAATCACTGGTGCCAGGAGCATCACGCGCGGCACATTCTCTCGCGCCTGGGAGAAGAACAACCTAGGATCTTCTTCCAGGCGGTCACCGGCTGTTTCCATGCGTTCGATGATGGGTTTCAGCCATTCAGGGGCATCGTCATAGTTTTCCTCGGAATCGCCGGGATCGATGACGACGATCGGGCCGCTGCTATCCAGAGGGCCAGTTTCGCCTTCATCCTCACCATCATTATCGCCATCGGTCTGGCCCGTCGCGCCCGCCTCAAAGCCGGCGATCATTTCGCTTACCGCGTTGCTTACTCCGAGCTCCGCCTCGGTGGTGGGGGCCGCCGGTTCCGGTGGATTTTCAACACCAGTGTATTGCGAAATCATCGTGAAGGTCAGAAAGAAAAAGATCACACTGGTGAACAGATACAGCCGGAAGGGCGGCGAATAGCGCACCCGTTTTCCAGCAATGTACTCCTGCGCCAGCCGCCCCGGCCTGACAAACAGGGTGTAGACCGTGCGGGCCAACTTGCCATCGATCGCCATGGTTTCGACGATCACATCCTGGACAAGGCCAAGCACAATCCGGCGCGGCTCCTTGGCCCGCTGACCGCAATTCCAGCAGAATTCACCCTCAAGGGGCGTTCCGCAATTGGCACATAGCTCGGGCGTGACGGGTGTATCAGTCATGGTTCCAGCGCATTGTTGGACTTAGCTTTATCGGGAAATGACACGCCCGCAAGTTTGAGGCTCAGGCCTTGGCGCCTTTGCGCCCGCTGCCATAGGCCGGATCATGGGCGGCCCGGTCTTCGTCCAGGGGCCAGCGCGGGCGAGCGGAAAAAGTCAGGCTATCGGCGGGAACCTTGCTGGCACGCACCCGCTCAGCGCCTGCCAATGCGATCATGGCGGCATTGTCGGTGCAATGGGCCAGTGGCGGCGCGATAAAGGCAGCGCCCGCGCCCAGCGCCACCTGCTCCAACCGCGTTCGGATCGCCTGATTGGCCGCAACGCCACCGGCAACGACCAAACGGCCGCGCGGCGCCACATCCAAGGCCCTGCGCGTTTTCTCCCCGAGAATGTCACATACCGCAGCCTGAAAACTGGCACAGATGTCGGCGGCGCGTTGCGCAAGTATTGGTCCATCGCCAGCGGCCCTGGAGACGGCTGTCTTCAGGCCGGCGAAACTCATATCCAGTCCCGGCCGATTCAACAGCGGTCGCGGCAGCGGGACCGCATCAGGGTCTCCCCCTTCAGCCCGGCGCTCCACCGCCGGCCCGCCCGGAAACCCAAGGCCAAGCACTTTCGCAGTCTTGTCGAACGCTTCGCCTGCGGCGTCATCAATCGTGGTGCCAAGACGGCGATACTCGCCGAGCGCCTGCACATCAAGGAACTGGCAGTGCCCGCCGGACACCAGCAGCAACAGGTAGGGAAACGGACACAGCTCGGACAGGCGCGGGGACAAGGCATGGCCTTCCAGGTGATTGATCGGCACGAAAGGCTTGCCCAACGCCTGCGCGAGCGCCTTTCCGGTCATCAGACCGACAAGCACGCCGCCAATCAAACCTGGGCCGGACGTTGCCGCCACGGCGTCCATGTCGCTGAGCTTTAGGCCAGATAGTTCCAGAGCGCGGGCGACAGAAATGTCGGCCAACTCAGCATGTGCGCGCGCGGCAATTTCCGGCACCACGCCGCCAAACGGCGCATGGGCTTCGGTCTGGCTGCGCACCGTCTCGCCAAGGATCTCGACGCGCTGACCCGCCAGGCGCACCACGGCAGCCGCGGTCTCATCGCAGCTCGTCTCAATGCCGAGGACGGTGATGGGATCAGGCGCGGTCATTCACCAGCACAATCTTGCCGCTATGGCCGCCAGCGGTCATATGGGCCTGGGCCGCGTTCGCCGCCTGAAGCGGAAACGTGGAATCCACCACGGGCCGAATAGCGCCGGAGATCACATGGGGCCAGAAGTCAGCCTCCACCGCATCGCGGATCCGGCGCTTCTCTTCAACAGGGCGCGCCCGTAATGTCGTCGCCGTCAACACACCGCGCTTCATCATCAGCCGCATCAGGTTCAACTCGACCGAAGGACCTGACATATAGGCGATGTTGCAGATCCGACCGTTCATTTTGATCAGGTTGATGTGCTTTTGAACATAGTCGCCGCCGACCATATCCAGCACGACATCCGCGCCGCCAGCGTCTTGCAGGATCGCTTCGAAATCCTCTTGGCGATAATTGATCGCTCGGTCGGCGCCAAGATCCATGATCAAAGCGCATTTCTCGGCGCTGCCTGCCGTAGCGTAGACCGCGTCCGCGCCCGCAGCCTTCGCCATCTGAATTGCCATCACGCCGATACCCGATGTGCCACCCTGGCAGAGAAACGCTTCACCGGACTGGAAACCGCAACGGTCAAAAACATTGGCCCAGACCGTCATCATTGCTTCGGCAAAACAAGCCGCTTCGGTGAAACTCATCGTGTCTGGGAGAGGCAACAGTGAGCCTTCATCCACCGCCACAGCGTCTGCATATCCGCCCCCCGCCAGCAGGGCGCAGACGCGATCACCGGTTTTCCAGCGCATGACACCTTCGCCCACCTCGGCAACGACACCAGCACACTCCAATCCCATCGTATCCGGCGCGCCAGGCGGAGGCGGATAAAGCCCCATCCGCTGCACAAGATCCGCGCGGTTGACGCCAGCGGTGTGGATGTCGATCACGACTTCACCGCGGCCAGCCGTTGGCCTCGGCAACTCAACCAGTTGCAGCGGCGCGTCTGTCGTGGTCGCGATGGCCCGCATTGTGGCGGTAGTCATTGTTGTCGCCTTTCATTTCGCGCGCCCTTTTGCTTGGGCAGGCTGCAATACCGCGCTAATATGTCGGACAGGGATGAAACGCAAAGACAGGAGCCGGCGTCTTGGACGATCTGGAGCCCATAAAACCGAAAAGACTGGACCTGGAACGCTTGTCCGTTGACGAATTGCGCCAGCGGATCGTCGATTTGAAGGCTGACATCGCCGCATGCGAAGCGGAGCTATCTCGAAAAGAAGCGCACAAGTCGGCTGCTGATGCCCTGTTCGGCAAAGATCATTAAGGCATGGGAAACCGGCATGCATCTAGCAAGACAGGATTGAGTCGAAGGATTGACCGTATGCTGTCGACCCGGGGGAGAGTAATATGAGCATCAACGCAGGCGAGCCAGACTCCCTCATCGGCAATGATTTTACCGGCGGCAAACTTTTCGACAAAGTCTTCACCGAAGGCATGAGCCTGGTGGAAGAAGCAGCCGCTTACCTCGACGGACCAGGCCGCAGCGATGCCAAGACTCTTTCACGCGAAGCCGGCCTCACCTATGCCGCCTGGAGCATGGAGCTCACCACTCGCCTGATGCAGGCCGCCAGTTGGCTGGTGATGCAAAAGGCAGTTCGCGATGGCGATATGGACGCCATTGATGCCATGGCGCCGAAGTATCGGATGCGCCGGGACGGCCCGGCACTGGACGTCACCGCCCAGGCCGACAATGGCCTTCCCGGGCAGTTCCTCAGCCTGGTCGACGGTGCTGAAGCCCTGTTCGATCGCATCTGCCGTCTGGACGAGTCGATCTATGGCGACATCACCGCCGGAGCTGATCCGGTGAATGAGCAAATCGCAAAGCTGCGCGAGGCGGCCGAAACCGGCATCTTCGATCCGCTCTCTGTCTGGCGGAAAGCGCGCTAGGATACCGCTCCGGTAACGTCCTCAATCGGGATCGAGTAGTGCCGGTTGCAGAATTGGCAGTTCACCGACAGGTTTCCGTCCGACTCAACCAACTCACGCAAACTGTCGTCTGACAGGCCCGTCAACGTGGCACGCAGGCGCTCTTCATTGCAGCTGCACTGATCACTGAGAGGCTGAGCGGCTTCCATGCGCACGCCTTCTTCGTGGAACAGGCGAAACAACAAGGCTTCAGACGCCAGGTCCGGCACAACAAGCTCTTCGTCCGATATGGTCGCAAACAGGGCTTCAGCCGTCTCCCAGGCGTCGTCGGTGGTGCCGCGCGCCTCATCATTGGCAATCTTCTGCATCAACAGCCCACCGCCTCGCCAGACCCGGTCTTCGCCGGTGACCTTAAGCTCGCCCACTGCCAGGGAAATCCGCGATTCCACCTGTTCTGACTGGCGGAAATACACTTCTGCGCATTCCGCCAGCGTGCCACGGTCGAGGGGCACGACACCGCGATAGGGCTGCATCGACGGATCATCATGGACGATGATCAACCCCAGCACGCCATTCGAACCGAACAACTGAGGCATGTGTGGGCGCCCGCCCTTGTTGATGCGCATCAGGTTATCCCATTTTTCAGCATCGCGGCGGATATAGCCTCTCAGAGATCCGTCCGAGGCATATTCGGCAACCATCAGCCCGACGGGACCATTGCCCTCGGCCTGCACCAAAATCTTGCCTTCGAACTTGATCGATGCGCCGACCAGCGCGGCGAGCACCAGAGCCTCCCCCAGCAGACGGGCCAGGTGATCGGGGTATTCGTGGCGTTTCAGAATAGGATCGAGACTGTTCGCACTGAGGCGTGTGATCCGCCCCCGAACAGGTTGTCCATCGATTTGAAACGCCGCGACCGTATCATCGCCAGCAGGGACGGTTGCTAGAGTTTGCCGAGACACCATTTCAGGATCGCTTTCTGCGCATGCATTCGATTTTCCGCTTCGTCGAACACCACCGATTGCGGACCATCGATCACTTCCGCGTCGACTTCCTCACCCCGATGGGCCGGCAGGCAATGTAGGAACACCGACTCGGGGGCTGCAAGGGTCATCAGGTCTTCTGTGACTGCAAACGGGTCAAGAATGCTCAACCGCTCGTCTGCATCTGCGTCGCCCATGGAGACAAAAGTGTCGGCAATTACAACGTCTGCGCCGGCCACCGCGTCTTCAGCAGTCTCGAATATCTCGATCCGACCCTGAAGGTCGCGCGCCATCGCAACATCTTCTTCATCGGGCGCGTAGCGGGCGGGTGTTCCCACAGCCAGGCTGAAGCCGAACTTCGGCGCCGCATGGATGAATGAGGCGCAAACATTGTTGCCATCGCCAACCCAGGCGATGCGGGCCGATTTCAGGTCCAGGCCTTCTTCTTCCAGCGTCAGCAGGTCGGCCATGATCTGGCAGGGATGGGACCGGTCGGTCAGCCCGTTGATTACCGGCACGCTAGCTGCCGCCGCAAAGGCTTCCACATCAGCATGGTCATTGGCGCGGATCATCACGGCATCAACATAGCGCGACAACACTTTGGCGGTGTCCTGGACGGTCTCGCCCCGGCCAAGCTGCATATCGCCTGATGAAGCGACAATGGCCCGGCCGCCGCCGAGCTGAGACATTCCCACATCGAAGGAAAACCGCGTACGCGTGGACGATTTCTCGAAAATCATCGCCAGCACATGGTCTTTCAGCGGCGCGCCAGAATCCACGGCGCCCTTCGGCCAACCCTCACGGGCGGCTTTGGCGGCGCGGGCATCATCCAGAATAGCGCGGAGGACCTCAGCGGGCACGTCGATGAGATCGAGAAAGTCGTGTTTTTGCATTGGGGGAACTCTCCCATGGGTTGAATGGGATGGTTAGCGACAAAGCCAGCCTAACGATAGAGTACTAGATGTTGAAGACGGCCAAAACAGCAGATATGGCTGCGACGGCGGCAAACATGAGAGAAAATCCCACAGCAACAATGCGCTGGGATTTCTTGCGCTGACGCACTCCGGGCGGCGCTTCGGACTTCTTCTTCGGCGCGAGTGTCCAGCGATTGGTGAAGAAGCCGAAACACGCGATCAGGGACAAGACCGCCGAGCCATAAGCGCCAGACAGGATGCCCGTCGCGGTGGCAGCCAGCAAAACGCCCGAGATCTGGGCCGAAGCGCTGAGCAGCAATTGGCGCACATGGCCATCGGCGCGGGAATAATCCAACCGATCAAACGAGCAGTTCGGCGCCACGATGGTGGCGACCCAGGCCGCACCGGCGGCAATACCGGTCAACAGGATGGTCACGCCACCGGCCAGGGATTGCACGGTTTCAAACATAGCTGTCGCGTCTCAGGATTTGCCGATATCGGCAAGGTGTCAGCTAAACATGGCCACTGTCTGACGCCCGATCATGACAGGGCGGCGATCCTGGGACCATAACGCCATCCGCTGGCTGGAATAGCCATCTGCTGCTGCTTCGAGCTTGCTGGTGGCATAGTACCAGCCGTCAGGGTTTGGATGTTTGCCCACGAACTCCGCCATCCATGTCATGGAGCTGGTCGGCGCGAGCGTTGACATCATGACCAGTGCGGGCGGCAGCGGGGCATCGGCCAGCGCAAGCAGGGCTGTCGGCGAATCTGGCTCATCACAGCCGCGATGGCGCAGCCAAAGCCCAAGTTGTCGTTGGTTTGATCCTGAAAAAGGTTCGCCACCAGTCACTTTGAGCATGTCGAAATGTTGCATGAAGGATGGCCCACCGCTCATCCCCTCCATAAAAGGCTCAATGCCGTCGGGACCCGCAATATCCGGCATCGGCAAGTCATCGACACGCACGGTGCTTTCGCGCGACGTGCCGAACGTGAAGATTGCGCGCGCCATGATTCCGCGCTCGCTAACCACGTCGACATTGATAAACGCCGCCGACCGCCCCCTCCGCAGCACATTCGGTGAAAAAACCACATGCCCGCCCACGGGCCCGATAAACGCAACCTGTACGGCACGTATAGGCGCGCCTTCGGCAAGTTCGCGCGCGGACTCATGGCAGAGAGCCGTCGTCAGGCCGCCATAAGTGGTGCGCCCCTGCATCCAACCCGCTGGGATATCGGCTTCGATACGCGCGCTCTGGCCGCGGTCCATCCCGGCCAGAAGTTCGGAAAAACTTGGGTTCGACATCAGGCGTCAGCTAGGGTGTTGGTCCAGAAAGACCAAGCCTAGTGCTGGCTTTCTGGGGTCGTGACCATCAGGCCTTCCAGTTCGTCCGACACGGAAATCTGGCAGGACAGGCGGGACTGTTCCGTAACGCCTTCCGCAAAATCGAGCATTGACTGCTCCATGTCTTGCGCCGAGCCGACCTTGTCCATGAATCCGGGATCAACATGGACATGGCAAGTCGCGCAAGCGCAAGCACCGCCACAATCGGCATCTATGCCTGGGATCGAATTCTTGATGGCCGCTTCCATCACGCTTTCACCCGCGCGCGCCTCAACGGTGCGCTCGGTGCCCTCGTGGTCCCTGAAAATGATCTTCACCATGGTGTAATCCTGGTCCTTTTCCTCAAGACACCCTCTTCATGATGTCCTTCATCGATATCGACATATCGGTCAATTCGCCGGGCGCAAGTCTTGCCCCTGCGGCGATCATGCGTTTTGCCGCCATGAATTCGGGGGCAGAGTTCACCGCATCGACAGCAATCAGCTGGCCATTTCGAAGATAAAATGCCGCAAATTTCCGATCATCGACGTCGCCGCGCACGGCGATTTCGTCATAGCCGTCTGACAATCCGGCGATCTGCAGCTTCAGATCATACTGGTCAGACCAGAACCAGGGCGCGTCCACTGGCGGGCGGTCACGGCCCAGAATGGCGGCGGCTGCCAGTTTGCCCTGCTCAATCGCATTGTGGACGCTTTCCAGACGTCCAATACGGCCATAGTGGACCAAAGGCCGTCGCGCGCAGTCTCCGGTCGCAAAGATACGCGGATCATTGGTGCGCGCGTCTTCATCAACCAGAATACCACTGTTGCAGGCAATGCCAGCCGCGCTGGCCAGCTCTTCATTCGGCAAGATCCCGATGCCCACCAGCACCAGATCTGCCTCGATTTTTGATCCATCGCCAAGCACAGCCGCGGTCACCGCGCCGTCTTCGCCCGTCAACTCAGCCAATCTGGTATTGCATCGCACATCGACGTTCTGGGCCCGGTGCTCTTTTTCATAGAATTCTGACATGAACGGACTGGTGACACGCGCAAGCACCCGATCGGCCATTTCCAGCACCACGACATCCAGCCCCATGAAACGCGACACCGCGGCGGCCTCGAGGCCAATATAGCCCGCGCCGACAATCACCACTTTACGGCCCGCCACCATTTGCGGCGCCAAGCGCTCTACATCGGCGATGGAGCGCAATTCGAAGACATTCTTCAGATCAGCACCCGCAATGGGCAAGGGCCGGGGCCGGGAGCCCGTGGCCAAGACCAGCGCGTCGTAGGAAATCGACCCGCCATGCTCGAGGGTCACAACACGCCCGGCGCGATCGATTGCTTCGGCGCGCACAGACAGCATCAGATCTACGCCATTGTCCTCATACCAGGCAGATGGCTTGAAATAGAGTCGCTCTTCGGGAAGCACACCTTTGAGAAACTCCTTCGACAAGGGCGGGCGCTGATAGGGCGGGACCGCCTCTTCACCGACCAGTGTGATGGCGCCTTCATAGCCCCATTGGCGCAGCGAGAAACAAGTCTGCGCGCCAGCCTGACCGCCGCCAACCACGACCACTTTATCCACACCGCCAAGACCCACCGCCATCTCCCTCATATCTATCTTCTACAGGCCATAAGGCCGCAGATGAAACAGCACCAGTGGCAATTTGCCGATCCCGGCCCTACCATCACGCCTCCGAACAGCGCCGGAACCGGGCGCCACGATTGCAAGACGGGCGAGGTAACAGATGGAAACAGCGCTAACGATTGGCTTTTATATCGCCCTGGCCGGTGTGTTCATTATCCTCGCGCTCGGCCTGATCAATCTCGTCCGCCAGGATGAAGGACAGCCTTCGCGCTCCAACCAGTTAATGCGCATGCGGGTCCTGGTCCAGTTCATTGCGATCGCCTTGCTTGTGGCCCTCGGCTTCTTCACGGGCGCCATATCACTGCCGTTCTAGGCGCGCAGATCATGGTCAAACTGGACAAGATCTACACCAAGACCGGCGATGGCGGTGAAACCCGACTGGCGACGGGCCAAATGGTCAAGAAGGGGCACCCGCGTGTTGCCGCCTATGGCACGGTGGACGAAGTGAACGCCGCCTTGGGCCTGGCTGCCCTGAACGCCGACGGTGAGATGGCAAGCGCTATCACCCGTATCCAAAACGATTTGTTCGACCTTGGGGCAGACCTTGCCACGCCGGAGACGGGAAAAGACCTTGGCTGGGAACCGCTGCGAATTGTGCCGCAGCAGGTTTCGCGGCTGGAAACCGAAATCGACGCCATGAACGCCGATATTCCACCGCTCGACAGTTTCGTCCTGCCGGGTGGGTCTGCCCTGTCAGCTCATCTGCATGTGGCGCGCACGCTTGCCCGGCGTGCCGAACGCCTGACGGCCGAACTGGCCGAACTTGAGGATGAAATCGTCGCCCCAGCCGCGCTCGCCTATCTTAACAGATTGTCCGACTGGCTGTTTGTGGCCGCTCGCGCCGCCAATGAAAACGGCGCTTCAGATGTGAAGTGGGTGCCCGGCGCGAACCGCTGATTGAGACCGTTTACGCTGCGTCAGCTAACGTGTTGCTGCACTGCGACACAACTTCGCGGAGTGCAGCTTCCTCGATACTCGCGCTTGATCTTTACCACCTGCGACAAGCACACTGAGCGTTCGGTTTTATTCGACAAGGCGAAAAATTGGCCATGGCAGAGATCAGAACACTGGGCGTTGTGGGCGCTGGCCAGATGGGCAATGGCATTGTCCATGTCGCCTCGCTGGCTGGCTATGACGTGATTTTGAACGACATTTCCCAGACCGCGCTGGATAAGGCGCATTCGGTCATCGAGAAGAACATGGCTCGCCAGGTCGCGCGCAATACGATCTCCGTGGCTGAGATGGAAACCGCGCTCGGTCGCATCACAACCTCCACGGAGCTTGCTCCGTTTGAAGCGGTCGACCTGGCGGTTGAGGCGGCGACGGAGAATCGCGACCTCAAAGAAAAGATCTTTGCCGGGCTGTGCGAGGTCGTGCCGGAGCGCGCCTACCTGGCCACCAACACCTCTTCCATCTCGGTCACGCGCCTGGCTTCAACCACGGATCGCCCAGGCCGGTTCATCGGCATGCACTTCATGAACCCGGTGCCGCTGATGAAGCTGGTGGAGATTATTCGCGGGCTGGCCACCGATCAGGGCACCTATGACATGGCGCTGGCGTTCACACAGTCGCTGGGCAAGACGATCACCAATGCCGAGGACTATCCGGCCTTTATCGTGAACCGCATTCTGGTGCCCATGATCAATGAAGCGGTGTACGCGCTGTATGAGGGTGTCGGCTCGGTGGAAAGCATCGACACGGCCATGAAGCTCGGCGCGAACCACCCGATGGGCCCGCTGACCCTGGCCGATTTCATTGGCCTTGATACCTGCCTGTCGATCATGCAAGTGCTGCATGACGGCCTGGCCGACACGAAATACCGGCCTTGCCCTCTGCTGGTGAAATATGTCGAAGCCGGCTGGCTCGGCCGCAAGGCTGGCCGCGGCTTTTATGACTATTCCGGCGAAGAGCCCGTGCCGACGCGGT
>JBCCAA010000171.1:0-2243 GCA_039815055.1 Pseudomonadota bacterium
AACGCTTTGAAGGGAGCCTAGTCTTGTGCGGCTTTGCCGGTCAATTCCCCGATGCTAGAAGCCGTTTAATTTGGCATAGCGATCGCGATGATAACTTGCACCGCCAAGCAGGGCTTCCTGCACCCGTGCCCGCTTCATATAAAGGCCGCTATCGTGTGCATCGGTCATCCCGATACCGCCATGGAATTGCACCGTCTCATTTGAAACGAGATGGATCAGTTCAGAGGCGCGTGCCTTGGCGAGGCTGGCAAGCTCCGAAATGTCATTGCGATTCTCATCGACCCCTGAAAGCGCTGCGCCGATGCAGGAGCGTGTCAGCTCCAGCTCGGTGAACATTTTCGCGGCCCGGTGCTGCAAGCTTTGGAACGAGCCGATCAGCTGTCCGAACTGTTTGCGTGTTTGCAAATATTCGAGCGTCATGTCGAAGGCCGCCTGGGCCGAGCCGAGGGCTTCTGCGGCAAGCGCGATGCGGCCACGATCGAGGGCAGGTTCAAGGATCTCCCAGCCGGCATCAACCGCGCCCACCACTTGATCTTCGGCCACAGCCACATCCTCAAGGTGCAAATGCGCAGCGCCATGAGAATCGACCGTGTTGAGGGCCTGAACCGTCAGGCCGTCTGTGTCGCTTGGCACAAGGAACAGGCTAATGCCATGCGCTTGTCCCGGCTCTCCGAACGTCCGAGCGACGATGACGAACAGATCTGCATGATGACCATCGGTGACGTAACGCTTGGCGCCATTCAATGTGTAGCCCTGACCATTGCGTTCCGCTTCGGTGGCAATGTTAAGCGGCGCGTGATGGGTGCCTTCGTCAACGGCGACGGCGACGGTGATTTCGCCGCTGGCAATCTTTGGCAACCATGCCGCCTTTTGCGCTTCCGATCCGCCGAGCGTCAGGACACTTGCCCCGAGCACAGCCGTTTGTAGCAAGGGCGTGGCCGCAATCGTGCGGCCTTGTGCTTCCATAATCTGCCCCATGGCGACCATGCCGAGGCCAACGCCATCATACTCTTCGGGCACGAGGACCCCGAAAAAGCCAAGCTCTGCGAGTTTTGTCTGGGTCGCGGCATCGACCCCATTGGCGCCGCTGTCCCGCAGCTCGCGCAAGTGCGTGACCGGCAGTTCATCGCGCGCGAACGCCATCGCTGTGTCGCGCAACATTTGCTGATCTTCAGAGAGAATAAAGCCCATTACTGATGCTCCCGAAGTCCGAGCACGCGTTTGGCGACGACGTTCAAGTTGATCTCACTCGTACCGCCTTCAATCGAGTTGCCCTTGGAGCGGAGCCATCCCCGTGTCGCTTTCTTGGCGTCTTCGGCAAACCCGTCGCCATCCCAGCCAAGGCCATCTGTGCCAAGCGCCTCGACGAGAAGCTCACACTTGTCCTGGTTCATTTTGGCGGCGGCGTATTTCATGATCGACGCTGTGTGCCCAACTTCCTGGCCGGCTTTGGCTTCTTCGGTGGAGCGCTGAACGGTCAGACCGAAGGCTTTGGCATACATCAGATGGTCTGTGATACGGGCGCGCATATCGCCATCGGAGATGCGCCCGGTCTCATCGACCCCGACATGTTGCTTGGCATATTCCTGGGGCGGCAGGATGCCGGATCCCCCCGTGCCGCCAAATCCGCCAGCGGAAATCGAAGAGCGTTCAAACTGCAAGAGCCGCTTGGCAATGGTCCAACCGCCATTGAGGTTCCCAACCAATTGGTCTTTCGGGACTTTCACATCTGTGAAGAAGGTTTCGCAGAACGGCGAAGACCCAGAAATCAATTTGATCGGACGGGCTTCAACGCCTTCAGATTCCATGTCGAAGACGAGGAAGCTAATGCCCTCATGCTTGACGGTTTTATCCGTACGGACGAGGCAGAAAATCCAGTCGGCCCGATCGGCGTAAGACGTCCAGACCTTCTGACCATTGATCAGCCAGTGATCGCCCTGGTCTTCACACTTGGTTTGTAGCCCAGCGAGGTCCGATCCCGCGCCCGGTTCAGAATAGCCCTGACACCAGCGGGTTTTGCCGTTGACGATGTCTGGAATGAAGCGCTTTTTCTGCTCTTCATTGCCGAACTCGAGGAGCGCGGGGCCAAACATCCAGAGACCGAAAGAGAAGAGCGGCGGGCGCCCTTTGATGCGGCGAAGCTCTTGTTGCAGGACGCGGGCTTGCGCCTTGCTGAGACCGCCGCCGCCATACTCTGCAGGCCATTCCGGCGCGGTCCAGCCTTTAGCGCCCATGCGCTCCAG
>JBCCAA010000179.1:0-1893 GCA_039815055.1 Pseudomonadota bacterium
CGCGGAGGCCCTTTCAGGTGGTCAGCAGCAACGCGTCGCCATCGCACGGGCGTTGATGCAAGACCCCAAGATCATTCTGGCAGATGAACCGATTGCCTCACTCGACCCGATGAACGCCCAGGTGGTGATGCAGGCCCTGCGCCGGATCCACGAAGAGGACGGGCGCATGGTCATTGCCAATCTGCACACGCTCGACACTGCACGGCGCTATTGCGACCGCGTGATCGGGATGCGGGACGGACGGATCGTGTTTGACGGCACGCCAGAGCAACTAACCACCGGTGTTGCGCGTGACATCTATGGTGCCGGGGCCGACTTCTCGGAAGCCGCCACATCCACAGAAATCGAAACACTGGACAGACCGGAGGTCCGCGAAGCGGAAGCCTACGTCTGAGCCAGCTGCCACCCGCGCCTTTCGCGGGCCACCTTCATCAACCCCGCCCCAAAGCAGCCGAAAGGCGATAGGGCATCAAACTTGGAGACAAAGATGAAAAAGACCCTCGCACTGGCGCTTGCCGCCACAACCGCGCTCAGCACCGGCGCTTTCGCTCAGGAAATTACCGAATTCCGCATCGGCATTCTGGGTGGCGAGAACGCCCAGGACCGCATGAACTCCTACCAGTGCCTTGCCGATTACACGACTGAAGCGCTTGGTGTCGAAACCAAACTTTTCGCACCGGCTGACTATAACGGCGTCATCCAGGGCCTGCTGGGCGGTACCATCGATATGGCTTGGCTGGGAGCGTCTTCCTACGCTGCAACCTACCTGCAGGATGCCGAAGCAGTTGAGCCTGTGCTGATCAAAGTCAACGTGGACGGCTCTGTCGGCTACCACTCGATCGGGTTTGCCCGCAAAGACAGTGGCATCACGTCGCTGGACGACATGGAAGGCAAAGTCTTTGGCTTTGGTGACCCGAACTCCACGTCAGGCTACCTGATCCCGTCCATTGAGATCCCGCAGTACAAAGACGGCGTGACCATGGAGAGCGGCGAATACTTTGGTGAGGTCAAGTTCACTGGCGGTCATGAGCAGACCATCGTTGCAGTCAACAACGGCGACATCGACGGCGGTGTGACTTGGGCCGACGGTCAGGGCAACTGGGAAGACGGTTATAACTCCGGCGCGCTGCGCAAAGCCGTTGATGCTGGCCTCGTTGACATGAACGATATGGTGCAGATCTGGAAATCCAAAGTGATCCCCGAAGGCCCCATCGTTCTGCGCAAGGCACTGCCAGCGGATGTGAAAACCACAATGACCGCGCTGGTTGACGGCCTGTTCGAAGCAGACCCGGATTGCGCCTATGGCGTAGCTGCGGGCGACACGCTGGGCTTCCAGCCGGTGACCCACGACACCTACATCTCGATCGTCGAAGCGCGCAAAGCGAAAATCGGCGGCTAAGTCATTTTCATGACGTGTCCGGCAGGCCTTTGGGCCTGTCGGTATTTTTGTATCCGGGGGCAGCATGGCTGACATTTCTATCGGCGGCGCGGCGCAAAGCGTGGGCAGCATCCAGTCGAGCTATATGGCGCAGGTTCAAAGGCGCCGGCTTTATGGCGGACTAACCCTGCTGATTTTCGTCGTTCTGATGGTGTCCGGTTTCAACATCGCGGATGACCGCAATGCGGGTGGCTTCTGGGAGGGTCTGCACCAGATTGGCGACTACCCTGCCGACGTCCTGTCCGAAGCCTGGGAAAAGCGGGCCGATCTGCCCGGTTTGATTGCCAAGTATTTCCCGGCCCTTGTGGAAACGATCAACATCGCCGCTGTCTCGACCCTCATAGGCGCCATTGGTGGGTTGTTCCTGTCCTTGCTCGGTACCCGCGGTCTGGCAAAGTGGCCGCGCCTGATCCCTCTGTTCCGCCGCATCTCGGACGTGATGCGCGCCGTGCCCG
>JBCCAA010000110.1:0-5478 GCA_039815055.1 Pseudomonadota bacterium
CACGCTTTCAGGATTAGACCTCACGCAAACCGCGAATCAGGTCAGGTTGGACTCCCATGATCCGCTATATCTTCATTACCGGCGGCGTGGTGTCCTCCCTTGGAAAAGGCATTGCCTCCGCCGCGCTTGGTTCCTTGTTGCAGGCTCGCGGCTATGGCGTGCGTTTGCGCAAGCTCGACCCCTATCTGAACGTCGACCCCGGCACGATGAGCCCGCGCCAGCACGGCGAGGTATTTGTTACCGATGACGGCGCCGAAACCGACCTAGACCTCGGCCATTATGAGCGCTTCACCGGCGTGAGCGCGCGCAAATCCGACAACATAACCACCGGCCAGATCTATCGCGAGATCCTGGATAAGGAGCGGCGCGGCGATTATCTCGGCGCGACCATCCAGGTCATCCCGCACGTTACCGATGCGATCAAGGAGTTCGTGCTGGCCGATCCGGGAGAGGGTGTTGACTTTGTGCTGTGCGAGATTGGCGGCACGGTGGGCGACATCGAAGGCCTGCCCTTCTTCGAGGCGATCCGACAGCTTGGCCAGGAGCTGGGGCCGGAGCGTGCGGTGTTCATGCACCTGACATTGCTGCCCTACATTCCGGCGGCTGGCGAAATGAAAACGAAGCCGACGCAGCACTCCGTCAAGGAGCTGCGCTCGATCGGCATTCAGCCAGACATCCTTCTGTGCCGCTGCGACCGACCCATTCCCGAGACAGAAAAGAAGAAGATTGCCAGCTTCTGTAATGTGCGCCCATCCAGCGTGATCGAGGCGCGCGATGTTGGCCATATCTATGATGTGCCTGAAGCCTACCACGCTGAGGGGCTAGACAATGAAGTGATGTACCACTTCCGCATGGAGGGCGCGCCGGAGCTGGACCTGACGCGGTGGAAAGACATTGCAGAGACCATCCACAATCCCGACGGTGAAGTGTGCATCGGTCTGGTCGGCAAATACACCGATGTGCCGGACGCGTATAAGTCGGTGATGGAGGCGCTCGACCATGGCGGCCTCGCCAATCAGGTCCGTGTGGACATCAAACTGATCGATTCAGAGCAGTTTGATGATGAGCAGCGCCCCCTGGAAATCCTTGAAGGCGTCCACGGCATCATCCTGCCCGGCGGTTTTGGCCAGCGCGGCGCACGGGGCAAGATGCGCGCGGCGCGGTTTGCCCGCGAGCGAGACGTGCCGTGTTTCGGCATCTGCTATGGCATGCAGCTGTCCGTCATTGAGGCAGCGCGCCACATGGCCGGTATCGAACAGGCCACCACGACCGAATTCGAAGATGAAGGCGAACCCCTGGTCGCGCTGATGGAAGAGTGGACCAAGGGCAACGAGAAAGAGATCCGCACGGCAGAAACCGACAAGGGCGGCACGATGCGGCTGGGCGCCTATCCAGCGCAACTGACCGTCGGCTCTCTGGTGCGCGACATCTATGGCGAAGACCTGATCCATGAGCGCCACAGGCACCGCTATGAGGTGAATGTGAACTATGTCGAGCAGCTGGAAAGCGCTGGCGTGTTGTTTTCAGGCCTGTCTCCAGATGGAAAACTTCCGGAAATTTTCGAAATACCCGGACATCCCTGGTTCATCGGCGTGCAGTTCCATCCGGAGCTGAGATCAAGGCCGTTCGAGCCCCACCCGCTCTTTGCCAGCTTTATCAAAGCCGCGGTGACCCAGAGCCGGTTGGTTTAGGACACTGGTTTCGTCTTTGAGGGCAAACGTTTTGCTGATGGCCAGCGTCCAGAGACCAAACCGAATTGCGGGAGTTTGAAGATGGCATGGGTCATTCTGGTGCTGGCGGCGGGGTTTGAAGTTGTCTGGGCGTCCTCCATGAAAGCCTCAGAAGGATTTACACGCCCGATCTGGGTCGTCTCGACCGTGGCGGCGGCGGCGATCAGCTTTTGGCTTCTGGCGCATGCAATGAAGTCGATTCCCCTTGGGTCGGCCTATGCAGTCTGGACCGGGCTCGGTGCGGTTGGTGCCTTTGTGGTTGGCGTGATCGCGTTCAAAGAGCCGCTTACGGCAGGGCGGCTGGCATCGGCACTGCTCGTGCTTGCGGGAATTGTCGGGTTTTGGCTGACATCGAGCGATAACCCCTCCACATAGTGGGTTGCGCCAGTGCGGCTCAGCCTGTACTAGACGCGCTTTGGAATTTCCGGGGCTTTCCCCGATCAGATATAACGGTAGAGACCCATGGCTGTCCCTAAGAGTAAGATCTCGAAATCCCGCCGCGGTATGCGCCGCGCCCACGACCGGATTTCCAGCACCGCGTATGTTGAAGATAAAGAGACCGGTGAACTGCACCGTCCGCACCACATCGACCTGAAAACCGGCATGTATCGCGGCAAGCAGGTGATCGAACCGAAGGAATAGTTCGGGTCCAAACTCGGAAACACGGAAACCCCGGGCCAGCCGCCTGGGGTTTTTCATTTTGGAGGTCTGTGGCATTTGAAGGCATGAGCGAGAACAAGACCCAGCCTACACATGTCGATCCGGTTGCCTTCATCGCCGGAGTCGAGCCCCCGCGGCGGCGCGATGACGCTACAAAGCTACTGGAGATCTTTGGCGAGGTTACAGGCCTAACGCCCAAAATGTGGGGCTCGTCCATGATCGGTTATGGGCGCTATCACTATAAATATGACAGCGGCCGGGAAGGCGACATGCTGATCACCGGTTTTTCGCCCCGCAAAGCCAATCTCAGCCTCTACATCATGCCCGGCTATAATTACGATTCGATGCAGGACATGCTCTCGCGCCTGGGCAAGCATAAAGTTGGCAAGGCGTGTCTCTATATCAACAAATTGGCAGATGTGGATCAGGCCGTCTTACGTGAAATTATTGCCGCAGGCGTGGCGGATGTGCGCGCGCGGTATGAAACCTTCGACGATTAACCGAGCTTTTCGGCGGCTTTGTCGGCATAGTAGGTGATGATTCCAGAGGCACCGGCGCGTTTGAAACACATCAGCGTTTCCATCATCACGCGCTCGCCATCGATCCAACCGTTCTGGGCGGCGGCCATGATCTGCGCGTATTCGCCAGACACCTGAAACGCCAATGTGGGTACGCCAAACGTCTGGGAGACACGTTGCACGATATCCAGATAGGGCAGGCCGGGCTTCACCATCACCATGTCGGCGCCCTCAGACAGGTCCATGGCAACTTCGCGCAACGCTTCGTCTGAATTGGCCGGGTCCTGCTGATAGGTTTTCTTGTCGCCGATCAGGGCAGAGGCAGACCCTATGGCCTCTCGGTAAGGGCCATAAAAGCCGCTGGCATATTTGGCTGCGTAAGACAGGATCAACGTGTCGCTGAAGCCTTCTTCCTCAAGGGCGAAGCGGATGGCGCCGATTCGGCCATCCATCATGTCCGACGGTGCCACCACATCCGCCCCGGCGCGGGCCTGGACGATAGCTTGCTCGGTGAGCGCTTCAACGGTGTCGTCGTTCAGTACGCGGCCGGTGTCGTCGATCAATCCGTCATGGCCGTGGGTTGTGAACGGATCGAGCGCGACATCACATATGACGCCGACATCCGGCGCGGCGGCCTTCATGGCCTTGATCACGTTAGGCACCAGTCCGTCGGGATTAAGCGCCTCCTGGCCAAGATCATCTTTTTTCGATGGGTCGATATGGGGAAAGATTGCTATGGCCGGAATGCCAAGCGCGGCCGCGCGCTGCGCCGCCTTGGCCGCCTCGTCCACATTCAGTCGGTCAATGCCCGGCATGGCGCTGACAGGAACGCGCGGTGTTTCGCCATCATGGACTACCAGTGACCAAACCAGATCATCTGGTGTCAGCGTGTTTTCAGCGGTAAGGCGGCGCACCCATGGCGCCTGCCGCAGGCGGCGCAACCGGGTTTCTGGAAATGTGCGATGGGGCTGTGTCATGGCCTCTTTCTGCCGCGCGCCGCCCGCGCTGTCACCTCCTGTATCGGTCGTTGGCGAGGCGAATAAATCATGCTTAATCTCATCACGAGTGAGGGACGCGTGACATGTCGAACGATATTTTCCTGAGTTATCGCCGCACCGATCAGGCCTTGGCCAGGTCTTTGGTGACGGCATTGGAAGCGCAAGGCCTTGAAGTCTGGTGGGACCAGGAGATTGAGGGCGGCGATGACTGGCGCGAAGCCATTGTAGAGGGACTTTCATCTTCAAAAGCCCTGGTGATCTTATTCTCTGACAACTGCAATTCTTCCAAACAGTTGAAGAAAGAACTGGCGATTGCCGACACGCTCGACAAGGAAGTCATTCCTGTCCTGATCGAGGATACCAAGCCGAAAGGCCACTATCTCTATGAGCTGGCCGCGCGGAACTGGCTGCAGATTCACCCCAATCCCGAAGGCAAGGTGAACGATCTCGCCCAGAGGCTTGCCACCGAGCTGGGCACACCGCGTCGGGATATCACAGCCCCCAGTCCGTCTGTCGTGGGACAGGGCCCCGGACAGGAATCCATGCTCGGTACATCGCCGGGAATTGGTCCACTGGCAACACCACCGCCTCCTGAACCCGACCTGCCGCCAGAAACCCTGGACAAGATGGTCGAGGCGACACAGGAAGTTGAGGCCAACATCAAGGACCGGCGCGACTTCCTGCCGTTCAAATGGTACGAAATCCTGATCGCTCTTGCGGTTGCTGGCCTTACCGCGCTGGGTGGGTTTGATCCCGATACGGGAGAAATCATCTCCGGTTCGATCCCACTTGATACGCTGGGCATGTTCCTGATGACGCTGCTGGCCATCGCCATGCTGGTGTTCCCGTTTCGCTACTTTTTCCGAAAGCGGCGGGTCTGGCGGGCGGCACGCTATTATGCGCTGAGCGTGTTGATTCTGGCCATATCGCTGGGTGTCGTGTTCGGGATTCATCCCGATGTGGTGGATGACACCATGGGCGCGGGTGAGAACATCATCACGGCGCTTATCGGATCGATCCTGGTGTTTGGACTGATCGGGCTGGTTACGTTTGGCATTTATGGCCTGCTGCACTTCCAGCGCACCATGCGCAGTTTCAACAGCAATGTGGAAACGCTGTAGACAAATTGCTCAGAACCAGCGCACGCGTTTGGCCATGAAACAGCGTTGTGAGACATCAAGCGTTTGCGCCTGCATCGCTTCGATCTCCCGCATCCATTCGGTGACTTTGGCGTCCTTGAGTTGGCGAAAGCCTAGCGCGCGGTAGAATGGCCCGTTCCAGGCCAGGTCCCGGAATGTGGACAGGGTCACGGTCTTGAGCCCTCGGTCGCGGGCATCGGATTCAATGCGCTCGACCAGGCAAGCACCAAGCCCCAGACGACCATGGGCCGGGTCTACGCTGATCTGGTCTAGGTAGAGCGTGCCGCCGCGTTCTGATGTTAGCGTAAAGCCAACCAGTTCAGCCGTTTCAACATGGCGCGCAGCGAACATGTCACGCGCCAGGATGGCGGCGGAAAATACGTCTTTGGGAATATGGCGGCGAAGGTCATCGTCATCGACGAGCCCGGAGCCC
>JBCCAA010000167.1:0-2312 GCA_039815055.1 Pseudomonadota bacterium
GACGCTCAGCTTTGATGCGCGTTCGGGCAGTCTCTCATCTGCTTATCTGGTGTCGCGCGGGTTGTGGTTGCTGGCCGCGGTGGCGCTCGTTTTGTTTGCAGGGTTGACCTATTCGCCCGTGCGCCCGTCTTTCAAATCCGCCCAAAAGCAGGCTAAAACCCGCGCGGCCCAAACGGCGGTGACCGCGATGGCCGTGGACTTAAAGCCAGTCGCGGTGCCCAGTGCATCCCTGTTTGCCACGATCATCTCAGAAGCCCGGTTGTTGTTTTCAAGCCGGATGTGGTTGGCCCTGGCGGTGATCGGCGCGGGGCTCGGCGCCGCCTTTGACTATCGCATGATCGCGGGACCTGCCCTCTGGCTGCTGATGATTTTCCCGTTGTGTGCGGGCGCGGCGCGCTGGCAAGACCTATCTGTGCGAACCTTTCTGACGACCTCGCCCGTATCCCCCTTGGCGCGGATGGGGGCATTCATTGTCGCCGGCGCGGTGTGGATGGCCATTTTGCATCTTCCAGCGCTTGGGCACGCTGTTTTAAGCGGCGATGTCACCGATCTGCGCGATATGGGCCTGATCACGATTGGCGTGCCAGTGCTGGCGGCGCTTTTGGCCTTTGCCAGCCGCGGGCAGACGGCGCCGCGCATGGCGTTGTTGGTGGTGTGGTACTCATATCTCAGCACCGCCGCCTAACCCACCGTTACACTTGCGTTTTGCCGCGCCTGCGGCACTCTGGGAAAAACACTCCGGAGGCGCGCCATGAAGACCAAGATCACCGAAATGTTCGGCATTGAACATCCCATCATCCAGGGCGGGATGCATTGGGTTGGATTTGCGGAAATGGCGGCCGCCGTCTCAAACGCTGGCGGGCTTGGCACCATTACAGGGCTCACCCAGAAGACGCCGGAAGATCTCGCCAATGAGATCGCCAAATGCCGCGATATGACAGATAAGCCGTTCGCGGTGAACATCACCTTCCTGCCCAGCCTGACCCCGCCAGACTATCCCGGCATGGTCGAGGCGGTGATCAAGGGCGGTGTCAAAGTGGTGGAAACTGCGGGCCGCAACCCCGAGCAAGTGCTGCCCGCGCTTAAGGATGCTGGCATCAAGGTGATCCACAAGTGTACTTCGGTGCGTCACGCGCTGAAGGCCCAGGCCATCGGCTGTGACGCCGTGTCTGTCGATGGGTTTGAGTGCGGCGGGCATCCGGGCGAAGACGATGTGCCGAACATGATCTTGTTGCCGCGCGCCCATGATGAGCTGGAAATCCCGTTCGTCTCCTCCGGCGGGCAGGCCGATGGTCGCTCGCTTGTGGCATCCCTGGCCATGGGTGCGGAGGGCATGAATATGGGCACACGCTTCATCGCCACGCAGGAAGCGCCAGTGCACCAGAATGTGAAAGACGCCATCGTCGCCGCCAGCGAGCTCGACACGCGCCTTGTCATGCGCGGGCTGCGCAACACAGAGCGGGTGATGAACAATGAAGCGGTGGAGCGCCTGCTGCAGAAAGAGAAAGACCTTGGCGACGCCCTGACCATTCAGGACATTCTGCCGGAAGTCGCCGGCGTTTATCCCCGCATCATGAGCGAGGGCGACATGGACGCCGGCGCGTGGAGCTGTGGCATGGTGGCGGGCCTGATCAACGACATCCCGACCTGCAAAGAACTCGTCGATCGCATCATGGCCGAGGCCGAAGACATCATCGCCGAGCGCATGATGGGGATGATGGGGCGCGTCGCGGCGGAGTAACGGCTATAGTCGGCCGAAATTGTTTCGGATGATCCGCCAGAATGCGGTGATAATGGCTGTGAAGGAAAACATGGCGGCCAACGTGATGATAGCGAGCACCGGAATGGCCAATAGCTGGGCAATTGGGTGAAGCGACACCACCATGCGGTCTGGCCCTGCATAACTTAGCTGCAATAGGCTATACGATGTGGGTACTGACAGGATCGCTAGGAATAACCAGACAATCCTTCCGCGAGTACTCACTGCGCCGTTAGGGACAAACGTGAACGCGCAGTACTCGGCCCAACTGGTAATTTTTGTGCGTGGATTGGCGCGGTTTGTAGCGCCGGTTTCGACGGCGGTTGATGGCGGCAACAGCTTCGCGGCGGTGGTCTTCCGGCTCAGGCATAAGGCGAACTTGGTGCTTGTCACCCTAATTCTCAATTGATCTAAAACCCGGAAATCAGAAAATCGAGGGCTTCCAGGATCTCGTCGCCGTGCCGATCTTCGATGTTCTCGACAAATGCCCCCAAATCCGACAGCGGCATGGCCGTCAGATCTGTCGTGACCATAAGGAAAGTCTCGCCGCGCA
>JBCCAA010000072.1:0-12508 GCA_039815055.1 Pseudomonadota bacterium
CGCCGGTAACTTCCGTGACCTTTGTCAGAAAGTCTGGGTCTTGCACTGTGACAGGGTGTGCGCCGACGGCCACACCGGAGTCCGCCCACTCTGTGGGACGACGGACATCGATCAAAATGACCTCATCATCTTGCATCAGGGCGTGGGGCCTCGGCGGCAGTTATTTCAGGCGCCATGGGGTCACTCTCCGTTTCAGCTAAGCCGCAAGCGGCGATTGATATTGCGCGCCCACAACAAGAAAAGCCCTGATCATCCTGCGCCCCCAACGGTCAAACCGGTCACTTTCAACGAGGGTTGACCGACGCCGACGGGCACGGTCTGTCCGCCTTTGCCACAATTGCCGACGCCATCATCCATAGCGAAATCATTGCCGATCATGGTCACGTTTTCCATGGCAGTGGGGCCGTGGCCAATGAGGGTGGCGTTCTTCACCGGCGCGACCACTTTGCCGTTTTCTACGAGATAGGCTTCGGTGCACTGGAAGACGAAATTCCCGGATGTGATATCGACCTGCCCACCACCGAAATCGACAGCCCAGATTCCGCGCTCGATGGATGCCACCATCTCGCCGGGGTCCATGTCGCCGCCGAGCATGTAGGTGTTCGTCATCCGGGGCATAACGGAGGCGTCATAGCTTTCGCGGCGGCCATTGCCGGACGGAGCCTGATTCATCAGCCGCGCATTCTGGCGGTCCTGCATGTAGCCAACGAGGATGCCATCTTCGATCAATACATTTCGTTGGGTTGGGGTGCCTTCATCGTCGAAGGAGAGTGAGCCACGGCGATGCTCTATGGTGCCATCGTCGACCACGGTTACGCCTTTTGCGGCAACCCGTTCGCCAAGCCGCCCGGAATACACGCTTGTGCCTTTGCGGTTGAAATCACCTTCCAGGCCATGGCCCACCGCCTCATGGAGCAGCACGGCTGGCCAACCCGGGCCGAGTACCACGTCCATTTCGCCTGCGGGTGCCGGGATTGAGTCGAGATTTGTGGAAGCCTTGGCGAGAGCGCGCTCCACCATGGGCTGCCAGCGTTGTGGCTGAATCCACTCTTCATAGTGCGCGCGTCCGCCCATCCCGGCGCTGGCGCTTTCCCGCCGTCCATCTTTCTCAAGCGTTACGGACACATTGAGACGCACCAGAGGGCGAACCTCGTGCATCATCTCGCCGCCGGGCCGAATGATATCGATCTCGCGATGTGAGCCTGCCAGCGACACAGACACTTGTACAACGCGCGGGTCTTTGGCCCGTGTCCAGGCATCGATTTCCGCCATCAGAGCGGTTTTCACGATGAAATCTGGCTGCTCGGTGGGGTCGATCTGGGCATAGAGCCGCCGATTGGTGGGGGTTGGCCCAAGGTCGAGCTTGCCTGAATAGCCAGTCTTGGCCTTGGCGGCTGTGTCAGCCGCGCGAGCAATGGCGGCATCTGATAGTTCTGCAGCGTGGGCATGGCCACTGGTTTCGCCTGCAACCACGCGCAGGCCGAAGCCCTGGGCCGTGTCATATGCGGCTGATTTCAATCGCCCGTCATCAAACACGAAGCTTTCCGCGCGGGTGCGTTCTACAAAAATATCGCCATCGTCTGCGCCGCTGGCGGCCTCGTTCAGTCGCTGTGCAGCTTTGGTGGTGTCGAAGGGGAGGGGTATGTCTGTCATGCTGGCGAATGTGAGGGGGGCAGGTGGGCTTGGCAAGTGACATCACAGCGAAACCGGCTTATCGCGATCTCTATGAGTATGCGCCCCAGAGCCACCATCCATCTCGGCAATATCGTCGATAATTGGCGATTGTTCGATCATACGGCTCGGCCGGGTAAGGTTGGCGCGGTGTTGAAGTGCGATGCCTATGGTCATGGCGCCGCACCCGTATCCAAAGCGCTATACGAGGCCGGATGCCGTACGTTTTTCGTGGCTTACCCGGAAGAGGGGGCGGATTTGCGTGCTGCGCTCGGGCCAAATGCGGATATTTTCGTCTTCCAAGGCGCCGTTTCGGGCCATGCCACTCTGGTCAAAACCAAGAGTCTGACCCCGGTTCTGAACAGCCTGAAAGAGATCCGCGCCTGGATGGATCTCGGCCAAGGCGATCCGTTTGCCCTGCATGTCGATACCGGAATGAACCGGCTGGGTGTCTCGCTGGGCCAGCTATCGAATGTTCGTGACGCGCTTGGGGATAAAAGGCCGAAACTGATCATGAGCCATATGGCGTCCGCCGACACGCCCCCTGCGCGCCAAAACAGGGCTCAACTTGAAGCGTTTAAAGCCGCTAAAGCGTTTTTTCCCGGCGTGCCGACAAGCTTGGAAAATACGGCCGCACACTGGCTGGATGACAGTTTCCGCAGCGATCTGTCACGGCCAGGCATTGGACTCTATGGTGGGGGCACCAGCCCGCTGCGTGCGGATACGTTGAAGCCGGGATTGACCCTGGAAGCCAGGATCCTGCAGATTTCAGAAGTGCCCGCAGACCAAAACGTGGGGTACGGTGCAACTGCAACGCTTTCGCGCGACAGCGTGCTGGCCACGATTGGGCTGGGCTACGGCGATGGCTTTCCGCGATCAGCCAGCAATTCGGGCTTTGTCTATTTGGGCCAGATGCACTGCCCGGTGGTTGGACGCGTTTCAATGGACCTCATTACCGTTGACGTCACTGCAGTGAAGGGGCTTGCTAAAGTGGGCGGTCTGGTTGAAGTCATCGGCACGAACGCCGATCTGGAAGCTCAGGCGGCCGCGGCGGGAACGCTTGGCTATGAACTACTCACAGGGCTCAGCGCACGTGTCGAACGCATCTACCAACACGACTAGTCAGTTTCCCAACCCACTCCAGTGGGTTGGCGCGGCCTTTCTTGCGATTTTGCGCGAAGCTGGACGGCTAACGCTGTTTGCCATGCGCATCATTGCAGCGGCCTTCTCGCCGCGCTGGTTTTTTGGCGAGATCGGCCGACAGATGGTGCGCGTCGGTTTTTATTCGCTGCCCGTGGTTGGCCTTTCGGCGGTGTTTATTGGCGCCGCGCTATCCCTCAACATCTATACGGGCGGTTCGCGCTACGGGGCTGAACAGTTCGTTCCGAATATTGTTGTCTTGGGTATCACACGGGAGCTGGGCGCCGTGATTACGGGGCTCATGCTCGCAGGCCGCGTCTCGGCAGGCATTGCCGCTGAAGTCGGCGCAATGCGTGTGACAGAGCAGATCGATGCGCTGAAAACCCTGTCGGCCAATCCGTTCCGCTATCTTTACGCCCCGCGCTTTCTAGCGGCGATTATCTCCTTGCCGATCTTGGTGGCAATCGCCGATATCATTGGCGTGCTGGGCGGCTGGTTGGTATCGACCCAGGCTTTGGGCTTTGATTCAACGGTTTATCTGCGAAACACGTTGGATTTCGTCACCTGGCAAGACATCACTGCAGGCTTGGTCAAGGCCGTGGTGTTCGGCGCCGTAATTGCTGTAATGGGCTGTTATCATGGCGACCAGTCGAAAGCGGGTGCCACCGGTGTGGGCCGGGCGGCAACCCTCTCCATGGTATCTGCCGCGGTGCTGGTTTTGGCGCTGAACTATGTGATGTCCACCTTGTTCGAGGGGATTGGCCTGTGACCACGCCCATTCTTGAGCTTTCCGCCGTCGAGAAATCGTTTGGCAGCAATCACGTCCTGCAGGGCGTCGACATCGACGTGGCGCCGGGGCGTTCGCTGGTGGTGTTGGGCGGTTCTGGGTCCGGCAAATCAGTGATGCTGAAGAATGCGCTTGGCCTGATGACGCCGGATGCAGGTGTGATCCGGTTTGACGGCGTTGATGTCACACACGACCAGGGCAAGGCGCGCGAACAGATGCGCGGGCGGATTGGTATGTTGTTCCAGTCCGGCGCGCTGTTTGACTCGCTGACGGTGTGGGAGAATGTGGCGTTCCGTCTGATCCATTCCGAACATGCCAAGCGGCGTGACGCAAAAGAGCAGGCGATAGATGCCCTGCGCAAGGTTCGGCTCAGCGCGAGTGTGGCCGATCTTCGCCCGGCCGAGATTTCAGGCGGGATGCAGAAACGCGTCGCACTGGCCCGCGCGGTAATCTCCAAGCCGGATCTCATTTTCTTCGATGAGCCGACCACGGGCCTCGATCCGATCACGGCAGATGCGATCAATGACCTCATCATCGAGCAGGTCAAAGCCCTTGGTGCTGCGGCGGTGACCATCACACACGACATGGCGTCGGCGCGCAAAATCGCCGATGAAATCGCCATGCTGTTTGAAGGCAAGATCATCTGGCGCGGGGCGGCCAGCGAAATCGACACCAGCGGAAATGCCCACGTTGTCCAGTTCGTCCATGGCCGCGCGGATGGCCCCATCCAACCCGCGCTGTAGGGCGCTACGGCGAAAAAACTTGCATGCGCACAAGTGTGAGCATATACTCACACTGAAGCCGATGGAGTGCCACCTTGGAAACTCAAGCAGATCCTGCCCGACGGGCCCGTGCAAGAAATGCACGTCCAAAGATCGAACGTGCCGCGCTGAAGCTGTTTGTCAGCAAGAGTGTGGACGCCGCCACAACCCGCGAAATCGCTGAAGAAGCCGGCGTTTCGGAAGGTGCGCTCTATCGTCATTATCCTGGAAAAGACGAATTGGCACTGGCTCTGTTCATGGAGACCCACAATCGTCTGGGCAGTATGATGATCGATGGCTGGCAGGCCGGTGCAACGCTGGATGACAGGGTGCGCCGCGTGGTGACGGCCTATTGCACGCTGGCGGACGAAGACTGGTTGCTGTTTTCGTTCCACCTTTTGTCGCTGAATCGTTATCTGCCCCACGACATTCGCCGTGATGATGATCCCGTCTCGATCACGGAGCATCTGATTGGTGCCCTGATCGCATCGGGCGAAATTCCGAAGGGAGACCCTGCCATTCTGGCAGCGATGTCCCTGGGTGTGATGACCCAGGCGGGCCAGAACAAGGCTTACAACCGTCTTCCCGGGCCCATGAGCCAGCATATCGATGCGTTCACGCGTGCCATTCTGGCGATCCTCAAGCAGAAATAGGCCGTAGCAATGCGCACGTTTCTGTTCTCGGCGGCCTATTGGACGCTTTCGACGATCTATGTGCTGGTGGCGTTGCCGTTTATGCTGCTGCCAGGGCGCGGCGCCGTGCGTGCGATCATCAAGAGCTATACGCGGGCGATGAACCTTGCCCTGCGCCACCTTGCGGGCATCAAGAAAGAGGTGCGCGGACGCGAAAACCTGCCCGACGGACCTTTCATTGTCGCCGCCAAGCATCAAAGCTGGGGCGATGGTTTTCTAGTGTATCCAGAAATCGATGATCTATCGTTCGTCACCGGTGACCATCTTGAGAAATTGCCCCTGGTGGGCGGGATCTTGCGCAAGCTCGGCGCCATCGTCATCGACACGTGTGGCGGCGGTGAACGCAAGGCCCAGTCCCTGGTGAAAGGGATGCAACTCGCCAAGGCCGAGGGCCGGCGCGTTCTGATTTATCCGGAAGGCCATCTGGCGCCTGTTGGCGCACATTTCAAATACAAATCCGGGGTTTGGCACATGGCCCGCGCCATGGATGTGCCGGTGGTGCCCGTCGCTACAAATCTCGGCGTTTTCTGGCAGCAGGAAGAGACTGATAAGCGCCAGGGTACGGCCGTGATCGAGTTTCTGGAGCCTCTGGACGCTTGCGAGTCCAAGGCCGACTTTCTCGATACGCTCACGCATGTTGTTGAAACACGGACAGCTCAACTCGTGGCTGAAGCCAGGGGGGGCGATGTGATAGTGGCGCAGCTGATACCCGACCCTCAAAAAGGTACGTTGGCCAAGTTGCCAAAGGTCAATGCTCCTGCAGAATAGGCGAGTTCGTCGTGGTCTACCCAGGCTGAGCGACATCTGCTAGGCGCTTGATATGCCCACACTCAAATCAAAGCTCGATCCCGCCAGCACTGCTTTTGCTGCCAATGCTGAGGCGATGGATGGCCTCGTGGTAGAGCTCGACGCCAAGACGGCCGAAGTATCCCAAGGTGGCCCGGAAAGGTCGCGAGAGCGCCATACCTCGCGGGGCAAACTGCTTCCCAGAGAGCGCGTGGAGCGGCTACTCGATCCGGGAGCTGTGTTTCTGGAAGTCGGCGCGCTTGCCGCCAATGGCATGTATGACGATGAAGCCCCAGGCGCAGGCCTGATCACTGGCGTTGGGCAGGTCGAGGGCCGCCAATGCATGATCGTCTGCAACGATGCCACGGTAAAAGGCGGTGCTTATTTCCCAATGACGGTGAAAAAGCACCTGCGCGCCCAGGAAATTGCTGAACAAAACCATCTGCCGTGCATCTATTTGGTGGACTCAGGAGGTGCGAACCTACCACATCAGGCTGAAGTGTTTCCTGACCGGGATCATTTCGGCCGCATCTTCTTCAATCAGGCCAATATGAGCGCCAAGGGCATTCCACAGATCGCCGCGGTGATGGGCTCATGCACCGCGGGCGGGGCTTACGTGCCGGCGATGAGCGACGAGACCGTGATCGTGCGCAAACAGGGCACGATCTTCCTGGGTGGCCCACCGCTGGTGAAAGCGGCTACCGGCGAGGTGATCTCAGCTGAGGACCTTGGCGGCGCCGATGTCCATGCCCGCCAGTCCGGTGTCGCAGACCATTATGCTGTTTCAGATGACCATGCCCTTGCCATTGTTCGCTCTATTGTGGCGACCCTGAACCAACCGAAGCCCGACACGGTGGGTTTGAGTGAGCCGCTGGAGCCGCTCTACAGCCCGGAAGAGCTGCACGGCCTGGTGCCGCGCGATGTGCGCGAACCCTATGATGCGCGCGAAGTGATTGCCCGGCTGGTCGACGGCTCGCGGTTTCATGAGTTCAAGAAACTGTATGGAGAGACCCTGGTGTGCGGATTTGCCCATCTCTACGGCATGCCCATCGCCATACTCGCCAATAATGGCATCTTGTTCTCCGAAAGCGCCCAGAAGGCGGCTCATTTCATTGAGTTGGCCGACCAGAGGCGCATCCCGCTCCTGTTCTTGCAGAACATTACCGGCTTTATGGTCGGCTCGAAGTATGAAGCCGGCGGCATCGCGAAGGATGGCGCGAAGATGGTCACCGCCGTGGCTACCGCTAGCGTGCCAAAGCTCACTCTTGTGACCGGCGGCAGCTTCGGGGCCGGCAATTATGGCATGTGCGGGCGCGCCTACTCTCCGCGCTTCCTGTTCCTTTGGCCGAACGCGCGTACCTCCGTTATGGGTGGTGAGCAGGCCGCCTCGGTGCTCGCAACGGTGAAACGCGACGGCATGGAACGGCGTGGAGAAGATTGGAGCGCGCAAGAGGAAGAAGCGTTCAAAACTCCGATTCGCGAACGCTATGAGGCCGAGGGCAACCCTTACTATTCCACCGCTCGCATGTGGGATGATGGCATTATCGCCCCGCGCGACTCACGCCGCGTCCTCGGCCTTGCTTTGTCCGCCGCCCTCAACGCCCCATTCGGTGAGCGCGGCTTCGGCGTGTTTAGAATGTAAGTTAGAGTGTTTGTATCCGAATTCGCTCAACGATCCTGGAATTTTGATGCCCATTACGCGTTCGAGTTCGCTCTTTATTGCGAGTGTAGCCGGTCCTGCTTCTTTGAGTTGGCTTACGGAAATAAAGTTTGAATGACTGTAGCGAATTGAGAAGTAATCCATATGGCGCAGATCATCGATGATGATTGCGATTTGCTTAATCCCATGCCGTTTCCCATGCTCACACTCGCCAATTACCGCTTCGGAGGCATTTGCTGATTCTGTGCAAAAAATAAGTTGGTAGTCGGTTGATTTTATTGCTTTCGCTAAAGTGGTCCAGACATTTCCAACCTTCACAATTTCAAAGTCTATTGCGACATCAAAGCCGACCACTTGAAGCGCTTTCCTTACCCAAAACACGTAGCGCGAATCACGGCGCGCGTAAGTCAGGAAAGCCGTTTTGCGATCGCTCATTTGGTTCTCCAGTTCGTTTTTTGTGTCTGTCTTATGGAAATCAATTTAGCGAAGATTGTTAACTAAGTTATTAACGACGGGGCCGTTTTTTTTTTACATATTAGGTGAATTTATAGTGTTTTGTATACCGTTTATTAACTATTTGGCGCGGGCGCTATGTTGGCGTGCGCGCCCTTTCTTTTGAAAAGGAGTACGCTTTGAGGAGGCGGCTTCACGGCAGTGTATCTTTGGCTTACGGCTAGATCAAAAGGGAGCTACCCATGCAAACCTATGAAACGATCGAACTGGATGCCACGCCGGGTGGTGTGGCGATTGTAACGCTGAACCGGCCGGACAAACACAATGCCTTCAATGCCAAAGTGGTGGAGGAGCTTGCCGACGCGTTCGACAATTTGCGGAGTGAAACCCAGCTGCGCCTGGTGATCCTGCGCGGGGCGGGAAAATCGTTCTCTGCCGGGGCAGACCTTACCTGGATGAAGGCGGCTGCCGACTACACTCAAAAGGAAAACGAAGAAGACGCCTTTGCCCTGGCCGAAATGCTGCGCGCGCTTTATGAGCTGCCGCAATTGACCCTGGCACTGGTCCATGGCGCCTGCATGGGCGGCGGCGCGGGCCTTGTGGCCGCGTGCGATGTGGCGGTGGCGATGAAAAGCGCAAGCTTTCGGTTCAGCGAAGTGCGGCTGGGCCTGACGCCGGCTACGATCAGCCCTTTCGTGATCCAGGCGATCGGCCCGCGCATGGCCAAGGCCTTGTTTATGACGGGCGAGAGCTTTGACGGCACTTACGCCGAGACAATGGGGCTTGTGCAGTATGTCGTGGAAGATGAGACGGAAATGGCGGTTATGGAGGAGCACATTTCCAAGCTGATGTTTGACACCGCACCCGGCGCCGTTGCTGATGCCAAAAAGCTTGTCCAGGACGTCACTGGCGCGCGGATCGAGACCAATACCAGCCACGAGACCGCCCGCCGCATTGCTGCGCGCCGCTCCAGCGAAGAGGGCCGCGAAGGGCTGACGGCGTTCCTTGAAAAGCGCAAACCGAGCTGGGCGGAGTAGGGCGTGGCCATCACCAAGCTCCTGATCGCCAACCGGGGTGAAATCGCCTGCCGGATCATACGCAGTTGTAAGGCGCTCGGCATCGAGACTGTGGCGGTTTATTCTGACGCCGATGCGTTTGCCAAACATCTGCGCGAGGCCGGAGAGGCCGTGTGTATTGGCGCCGCGCCAGCCGCCGACTCCTACCTCAATGTCGAAGCTATTCTTGGCGCGGCGAAAATCACGGGCGCCGATGCAATCCATCCTGGCTATGGGTTCTTGTCTGAGAATGCCGATTTTGCTGAAGCGGTGATCGAGGCGGGCCTGAAATGGGTTGGACCAAAGCCGGACACGATCCGGTCCATGGGCCTGAAAGATGAAGCCAAACGTATCGCGGAAGAGGCGGGTGTGCCGGTGCTCCCTGGCTATCGCGGCGAGAAACAAACCGCTGCGGCGCTGAAAACAGAAGCCGCAACCATCGGCTACCCCCTGTTGATCAAGGCCGTGGCCGGGGGCGGTGGGCGCGGCATCCGCGCTGTCCACAAGGCCGGCCAGCTCGCCGGAGAGCTCGAAAGCGCCGTTCGCGAGGCGGAAAGCGCGTTTGGCGATGGCCGGGTGATGCTGGAGAAACTGGTCGAGCAACCGCGCCACATCGAAGTTCAGGTCTTCGGCGATGCCCACGGCAATGTCGTCCACATGTTCGAGCGCGACTGCTCGCTTCAACGCCGCCGTCAGAAAGTCGTCGAGGAAGCGCCCGCGCCCGGCATGCCGGAAGATGTCCGCGAGGCGATGTGTAACGCCGCTGTAAAGCTGGCCCAAGCTGTTGGCTATGAAGGCGCTGGTACGGTCGAGTTTATCGTTGATGGGGCGCGACCCCTGGCGCTGGACAGTTTCTGGTTCCTGGAGATGAACACGCGACTGCAGGTGGAACACCCTGTCAGTGAGATGATCACCGGTCTGGACTTCGTTGAGCTGCAGCTGAAAATCGCTGCTGGAGAGCCTATCGGCCTCGTCCAGGGCGAGATCGAAATGTCTGGCCACGCGATTGAGGCTCGGATTTGCGCCGAAGACCCGGCAGTTGATTTCATGCCTGGCGCGGGACGGATCGAAGCGTTTGGGCCGCTCGACCTTGATGAAGACATGCGCTGGGAAGCCGGTTTTGAGCCCGGCGACACTGTGCCGCCGACCTATGATTCCATGATAGCCAAACTGGTCGTTTGGGGCGAGGACCGCGACCACGCAATCGACCGGATGGCTGGAACCTTGAGCCATACCCAGCTTGCGGGCGTGCCCGGCAATGTCGGTTTTCTGGGTCGTTGTATTGTCTCTGAGGCGTTTGGTGAGGGAGCTCACCACGTGAACTGGATCGCCGAGCAGGGCGCTGAATTGACCGCAGTGCCTGACCAGAGCCGCGACGCCAGCGCACTGGCGGTGGCTGATATCCTGCTCACAGACAGCGGCGCGGCTGACCCCTGGGCCATCAAGGATGGCTGGCGGCTGAACGCGCCGCCGCGCTCTCAACTACGGCTCGATGTGGCTGGTCAAGTTCGCGATGTGGACCCGGATTTGCGCCTTCCAGACGATGCACCTTTGCCGCTGGTCACCGATCTCTCATCGACACGATTTGCCGTGACGGCGGCGGGCGACAGCTTCCTCATCGAAGTGGCGAACTATGAAGCCGAAGCCGACGCGATGGCGGGCGGGGATGCGGTGCTTGCACCCATGCCTGGCAAGCTGATCGAGATTCGCACAGAGGCTGGCGCTGATGTGGCGCGCGGCGACGTGCTGGCCGTAATGGAAGCCATGAAGATGGAGCACGCCCTTGAAGCCCCGCGCGATGGCGTGGTCGGCGAGGTGAGCGCCGTCATTGGCGCGCAAGTGGCCGAAGGCGACACGCTGGTCTCGCTGGTGGTGGAATGAGCATCCTGAAGGGTGTTCTGAAGTTCCTTCTGAGCTTGTTTATGCCTGTGATTTTGATTGCAGCTGGCGGCGGGCTGGCCGTGCTCGGCATTGAACAGGAATGGAACTGGCTGTTCTGGTTTGGGTTGATTGTCTTTGGTGCGGGGATTGTCTGGGGGGCGATCCTTTTCTTATGGGCTGACTCAGGCTCTTTCCTCGACTAGGACACGCCCGCAATACGGAGCCTTCCAATGTTTGATCTCAAAGCCCTGCGCGATGACCCCGATGCCTTTAAAGCCGCGTGGAACCGGAAGTCCTCCGGCCTGGGCGATGAGACCGTGGCCAGGGTTCTGGAGCTGGACGAGAAACTGCGCGCGGCAATAACCGCCAAGCAGGAGGCCGAACAGGCCCGCAACGCCAAATCGAAAGAGATCGGCAAGGCCAAGGCCAGCGGAGATGACGCTTTGTTTCAGCAGCTGCGCGCTGACGTGGCCGCCGCGAAAGAGACGATTGAGTCCGCAGGCGCCCTGGAAGACGACATTGACGGCGAGCTGACCGCGTTGCTGATGGGCACGCCGAACCTGCCCATGGCCGAGGTGCCGGTGGGCGAGGATGAAGCGGCCAATGTCGAGCAAAAGCGTGAGGGCGAGCCGCGCCGCTTCAATTATACGCCGAAAGACCATGTAGATCTCGGCGAAGGCCTCGGCGGCATGGATTTCGAGACGGCGGCGAAAATGTCCGGCGCGCGCTTTGTGCTGCTGTCAGGGCAGTTGGCGCGGCTGGAGCGGGCTCTGGCAGCGTTTATGCTGGACGTGCAGACCGGCGAGCATGGCTACACCGAGGTGAGCCCGCCGCTTCTGGTACGGGACGATGCGCTCGAGGGCACTGGGCAACTGCCGAAGTTTGGCGAGGATTTGTTCCGCTCGCAATGGTTCGAGCTTGAGACGAATCTAAACGAGGCAGAAGCATTTCTCGCTTCCGAGAGGGGGCAAGAAGGTCTTCAAAACCACATTCAAGGCTGGCTAAACTTGCACCGCCAAGTCTCGCTGGACGATTACCTCCGTGAAGCTCAAAATGTCGATCGAATGAGGGACGTTTTCATCGCTCAATATAAAGACCAAATATTAAAGCGTTTTGAGGCCGCTAGTAATCGATCTGGATATCTCATCCCCACAGCCGAAGTCCCCCTCACCAACCTCGTTCGCGAATCCATCCTCGACGATACAACGCTTCCCCGCCGTTACACCGCTCACACGCCCTGCTTCCGCAGTGAGGCGGGCAGTGCCGGGCGCGATACGCGGGGCATGATCCGGTTGCACCAGTTCAACAAGGTCGAGCTGGTGTCTGTCGTGCGCAACGAAGAAGAGGGCCTGAACGAGCTGGAGCGGATGACCCGCTGCGCCGAGACGATCCTTGAGCGTCTGGAGCTGCCCTATCGCCGCATGTTGCTGTGCACCGGCGACATGGGCTTCGGCGCGCGCAAGACCTATGATCTGGAAGTGTGGCTGCCCGCGCAGGATACCTATCGCGAGATCAGCTCATGCTCCTATTGCGGGGATTTCCAGGCCCGCCGCATGTCTGCCCGCTGGCGCCCGGCGCCTAAGGAAGAGACCCCCAAGCCAAAGCCGGAATTTGTCCACACG
>JBCCAA010000085.1:0-8822 GCA_039815055.1 Pseudomonadota bacterium
CCATCACTCATCCGTTTTCCCCCAATTTGTCAGCGCAGCAGGCCATAATTTCCTGCTGCTAAGGTTCTTTCTGGAGGAGTTCAGAGGTATCGTCTTGCGCTTGCAATCATCGCCGGGTGGGCTTTAGACGCAGCTCGCCGATAGCGCGAACCTTTGTATCGAACAGTTGAAAACCCAAATGAAAAAAACCCGCAGCGCGGGCTGCGGGTCATTGTATAATGCGTTGGGCGGGCGATCCTATTTGATCTTGCCTTCCTTGAATTCCACGTGCTTGCGCGCGACCGGGTCGTACTTCTTCATCACCAGCTTCTCGGTGATGTTGCGCGGGTTTTTCTTGGTCACGTAGAAATAGCCCGTCCCAGCGGTCGAGTTCAGGCGAATCTTGATGGTTGCCGGCTTGGCCATGGCGAAGTCTCTGTGGCTGGCATGGAATGCTCGAAAGCGCGTCTAATGACGGCGCAACCGCGTTCTGTCAACCTGCCAAATGAACTATAGTCGGTCCATCGTATGGCGGCCTCGGCTCCAGCGCAGGAATGCAGGCCCGCCTTCATCCTTGCCTTCCAATCGGGCTTTGATTTCCCCCAGCATGAAGCGCGTGATCGTCGGCAGGTCCATTGCCATGGAGTCCTCAATCGTAACCCAGGTGAGCTCGCTCAATTCCGCGCCATCCATCGCCGGGCGTTCATCGATGAGCACGTCTTCCGCCTCACCATAGAAGAACCGCGCATCAAACCGTTTCGGTCGGTAAGGCGGCGTCACCGCCCTACCGACAAAATGCAACCCCTTAAGGCACGGCGCCGCGCCTTCTTCGAAATAGGCCGGCCAGCCGGGAGGCCTTGTGCCAGCCACCTCGCCTGTTCGACCTACGATCAGCCCTGTTTCCTCAAACGTTTCGCGGATCGCTGTCAGGGCAAAAGCGCGAGGTTTCCGGCGCGCCTGGATACACAGCTTACCCTCGGTGTCTCGGGGCAGTTCAGAAAGCGATGGCACGCGGCCGTCACCGGGATCGACCCGTCCGCCGGGAAACACGAACTTGTCCGGCATGAAAGCGTGCTTCGCCGAACGCTTGCCCAACAGCACACGTGGGTGCTCCGCGTCCCGGCGCACCAGGATCAGTGTGGCGGCATCTTTGGGGCGCACCGCGGGTGTTTTGTCACCTTTATCAAGCCCGTTGGCGCGGCTTTCATACGGACTGCTCATCGTCTCGCCGTCGCTCGCTTTTTGGCCTTTCCGCGCGGTGCGTTGTGTTTGCCCCGCCCACGGCCATGGTGTTTTGGCGGTGCTTTTTCGCCCTTTGGACGAGGTTTTGCGGGTGAGAGCATCTCCAGCAACAAACCGCCTTTGAGCGGTGCCACTTCTTTCAGGCGCACCTGGACGATCTGCCCAAGCTCAAACCGGCTACCAGAGCCCCGGGCCGTCAAGCGCATCGCGCCATCATCGAATACCCAATACTCATCCGACAGGCTGCTAATCGGGATAAACCCGTCAGCCGCCGTCTCTGCCAGCCGCACGAACAATCCAGCCTTGGTGACCCCGGTGATCCGGCCTTCAAACTCGCCGCCGAGTTGGTCTTGCAGGAACAAGGCGAGATAGCGATCCGTGGCGTCGCGCTCTGCCGCCATGGACCGGCGCTCAGTTTCCGTGATGTGGCTGGCAGTCTCCTCCAACCGCACAGCACTGTCCTTTGAAAGTCCGTCCGGCCCAAGCCCCAGGGCTGAAATCAAAGCACGGTGGACGATCAAGTCCGCATAACGCCGAATCGGCGAGGTGAAATGGGCATATTTCGCAAGGTTCAGGCCGAAATGGCCGAGGTTTTCAGAACTGTAGACAGCCTGTGCCTGGCTGCGCAGCACAATCTCGGTGACCACATCCTGGGTGTCGCTGCCTTTGGCGTCATTTAGCAGCGTGTTGAACCGGTGGGTCTGAGCGCGCTCGCCGAGGGTCCATTTGATATCGAGCGTGCGCAGAAACTCTGACAGGGCAGCCAGCTTTGCATCGCTTGGCGTGTCATGGACGCGGTAGATAAGCGGATGTCGTGCTTTTTCCAAGCTTTCAGCAGCCGCCACATTGGCCTGTATCATGAATTCTTCGATCAGCTTGTGCGCGTCGAACCGTTCTTTCACCTTGATCTCGCGGATCGTGCCATCTTCAGCAAATTCGATCCGCCGCTCAGGCAGGTCAAGATCCAGCGGGCCCCGCTCTTCACGCGCCTGCTTCACGACTGCATAGGCAGCCCAAAGCGGCTTTAGCACCTCGTCCAACAGGCCTTCCGTGCGCTCCGTGACATGACCATCAATCGCAGACTGAGCTTCGCTGTAAGACAGCCCCGCCGCCGATCGCATCATGGCGCGAATGAAACGGTGCCCGCGTTTTACGCCGCTTGTGTCGAACTCCAATTCGACCGCCAGGCACCGGCGCAGTTCGCCAGCCTTCAAAGAGCATTCGTCAGCCGATAGCTCGAAAGGGAGCATCGGCACGACACGGTCTGGAAAATAGGTGGAATTGCCCCGAACATAGGCTTCCTTGTCCAGCGCAGAGCCTTCGGTGACGTAAGCCGACACATCGGCAATTGCGACGATCACACGCCAACCATCATCCAGCGCTTCGGCATGAACCGCATCATCATGGTCGCGGGCGTCTGCCGGATCGATAGTGATGAGGGGTATCTTGGTCAGGTCTTCACGGTCGGCCGGAGCCGGTTTGCCAGTGCGTGCCTGTTCCAGCGCCGCTTCGGGGAACTGTGTTGGAATAGAGTGCGAATGAAGCGCGATCAGGCTGGCAGCCTTGGGATCGCCGGCGCTGCCGATCACCTCTTTCACAATGCCGCGCTTGGGACCGTGGCCTCGGCTGGGCTTGGGCTGCACCAGCACAAGATCGCCATTGTCGGCACCGTGGGTGTCGCTACTCTCAATGAGAATATCGTATTTGTCTCGCCGATTGGCGCTCTCAACGCGTCCGCCACCTTTGGCCAATGTAAACAGTCCAATAATCGGTCTGTCTTCGCGCTTGTCGAACAGCTTGATGACTTTGGCCTGCCAGCCAGCCGGCGTATCGGTGATCTTGCAAAGCGCGCTGTCACCAACACCCGGATCACGACGGGCCGCACCGCCTCCGCGACCTTTCTGGCGATGGGCCTGGCCGGCAAAGATCAGATCCGGACCAAACAGGCCATCGCGGCCCTTGGCCTTCCCAACCAGATCTCCGTGTTCGTCAATGCGCAGGAATTCAACGACGTTTGTATTGGGAGGATGTTCGGGGCGGGCATAGGCGCGTTTGCCGGTCCGCTCGACGCCACCACCCTGCTCCAACTCTTTCAGAACAGCGCGCAATTGGGCGCGTTGTTCGCCCTTCACGCCAAGACCTTTGGCGATGTCGCGGCGAGATGTGATGTGCGGGTTTGCCTCCAAAAAGGCGAGGACTGTTTTCTTATCGGGAAAGCTCATGGGCGCTGATATAGGCGAGTCTTCGCCTGATTGCGCCTGTTTTGTTATATCGGGCTCAGGCCGCGAGGCTGCAAACCCGGTTCCGACCGAGGCTCTTGGCCTCGTAAAGCGCTTGATCGGCTCGGCGCATCAACTCGGCTGGCGTGTCGTCAGGGCCGCTAAGACTGCTCACACCGGCCGACACTGTCACGTCGATGGATTTGTCGCCCGACAGGAAGAGCTCCGCTGCCACAGCCCGGCGCAAGCGCTCGGCCATAGCCGCGCCCTTGTCGCCCGCTGTGCCGGGCAGAATGACCAGAAACTCTTCCCCACCTGGACGACAGACAACATCAATCGGTCGCACATTGTTGCGCAGGCGCCCGGCCAGTTCGCGCAGCACATCATCGCCCGCACCATGGCCGTGCGTGTCATTGACCGCCTTGAAGTGGTCGACATCCACTGCGACCACTGACAAAGGCTCTTTCCCGATCACCGCGCGCTTCATCAGTTGGTGCATCTGGCTCAGCATGTAACGGCGATTGTAGAGCCCGGTGAGTTGGTCAATGACCGACAGCTCAAGGCCGCGGTCCACCCGGCGGCGCATGATTTCAATGTAGCGGGTACGCCGCGCTTGCGTGCGCACACGTGCGATTAATTCTTGGGGCTCATAGGGGATCTGGATCACGTCACTGGCGCCATAGGCCAAAGCGCGCGAGGCTCGATCCTGATCAATCGATTCTGCCGCCACGATGATGGAGATGGGCCGGGTCATCTGACTCATGCGAAAGTGCGAACAGACTTTCAATGGATCAAAACTCTGTCCGGACATAGGTAGCAGAATAAGATCCACACCGCGGTCCTTCAGCAGCTGGCCACTATTGGCCTCGCCAAGCGTCGTTACCTGATGGTCAGCAGGTCTTAGAATGTCGGCGGCACGTTGGGCGCGTCGCTCTTGTTCATCCATCACCAGGATTCGGACAGGCCGGTTGACCTCCGACATTTCCTGCTCATCGAACGCACCAAGCGCGACACCAGTGGCCTGGCGAAGACGCAATTCCTGGGCGACAGCATTGTAGCGAGACAGCGCCTCGACCCGCGAGTTCAGCTGAAAGTCATCGACCGGTTTCGTGATAAAGTCTTCTGCGCCCGCCTCCAGGCCGCGAACGCGGTCCTCCACGTCGCTTAGCGCGGTGACCATGACCACCGGAATATGCGTGGTCGAAGGCCCGGCCTTCAAATGCCGGCAGACTTCATAGCCATCCATTTCCGGCATCATCACATCAAGCAGGATAATCTCCGGTTTTTCGGTGCGCGCCATGTCGATCGCTTCGCGGCCATTCTTGGCCTCGATGACGACATTGAAACTGGCTTCAAGTTTGGCGCGAAGGAGACGTCGGTTTGCCTCAATGTCGTCGACCACAAGGATCCGCGAACTCATGCGGCCTGCCCCTTAGGCATCAGATCTTCGACCGCACGCATGAAAGAAGCAATCTGGATCGGTTTGGAGAGATAGCCTTCGCACCCTGCCTCACGCACTCGGGCTTCATCTGCGCGCATGGCAAAGGCCGTTACTGCCAGAACTGGAATATGGGTGAGTGCATCATCCTGTTTCAGCCAGCGCGTAATATCGAGCCCTGAGACCTCCGGCAGCTGAATGTCCATGATGATCAGGTCAGGCGACTTTTCTCTGGCAAGCGAAACCGCCAGCGCGCCGTCCCGGCATTGCAGCGTTTCATATCCGAAAGACTCCAGAAGGTCGCAGAACAAACGCATGTTCAGCTCATTGTCCTCAACGACGAGGACGGACTGACCGACGGAGCTGGCCATGTTTTGCGCTCCCTGTGAGCACCTCCGGCGAGCGAATCATCTCGCACGGCGATGCACCTTCTACAGCGCCACTCCTAACGCCGAGAGTGTTAACCTTTGTTTACGGCTTGTGTATGACATGCTAGCAAAACCGGAACAAATCGTGATCGATCGACACTATGCCCACACTTTGTCGTGCCTGTTGCCGGATCAGCCCAGTTCAAACGGGGCAATGTCCCGCCTGCGCAAGCACCAGGTGCCTTCACCACAGCGATATCGATTCGCTGTCGCTCGCCCATATCGACTGCGATGCCTTCTTTGCGGCGGTCGAGAAGCGCGACGATCCGAGCCTGAAAACCCGGCCGGTGATCATTGGCAGCGGCCAGCGCGGCGTCGTGGCGACGTGCTGCTATATCGCCCGGGTTTCAGGCGTGCGCTCAGCCATGCCGATGTTCAAGGCCCTGAAAGCGTGCCCGGACGCAGTGGTGGTCAAACCCAATTTTGAGAAATACAGCGCGGCAGCGCGGCAGATCCGGACGAAATTCGACGCGCTGACGCCGGCTGTCGAAGTGGTGTCCATCGATGAGGCCTATCTTGATCTGTCCGGCACGCAGGCTGTGCACGGCGCGCCACCCGTTGTGATGCTGGCCCGGCTCGCCCTGGAGATCGAGCGAGATGTGGGCATAACCGTTTCAATCGGCCTGTCATCGAACAAGTTCCTGGCAAAGACGGCGAGCGAGTTGGACAAACCACGCGGGTTCGCCGTGATATCCCCGGAAGATGCCCCTTCCCTGCTTGCGCCAAGGCCACCAGCCGCGCTTCACGGAGTTGGACCGAAGCTCGCCGCGAAACTGACCCGGGAGGGCTATGAGACGGTCGCAGATATCCAAAACGCGGGCCAGAAAACGCTGATCCGGGCCTATGGCGAAACAGGACAATACTTGTTTCAGCGCGCGTTCGGGCTGGACAACCGCAAAGTGGTCTCCGGCGGGAAACGTAAATCGGTCTCATCGGAGACCACATTCAACACCGATATCGGCCATGGTGAGGGTCTGACAGATCAGCTTTGGCAGGTCTGCGAAACAACTGCGGCGCGGGCAAAGGCGGCGGGTGTTGAAGGCGCAGTCGTGACTCTGAAGCTCAAAACAGCCAGCTTCAAATCTCTGACCCGTCGCACCAGCCTCAGCGACGCAACACAGCTCGCCCGCGCGATGTTTGACGCCGCTAAACCTCTGCTCGACAGGGAGGTCGGCTCGGGAGATGTCTACCGACTCATCGGCGTTGGCCTGACCAACTTGTCTGCGGCCCGGGGCGATGCGGTGGACCTGGTCGACCCTGGAATCGCAAAACGCGCCGCCGCTGAGCGCGCCACGGATTTGGCGCGAGCAAAGTTCGGGAAAGATGCGGTGCAGTCGGCCCGCGCCATCCGCCTCAATCAGAGGCGCAACAACGAACGAAACTCCGGTGGCCGAAAGGCGCCGGATTAAGCTGCGCCGAGCCGCTCCAGTACTTTGCGACGCCCAATCAGCGGCAACAGGTCAGCCATATTTGGCCCAAAAGCCTTGCCCGAAAGCGCCTTGCGAAGCGGCATGAACAGGCCCTTCCCTTTGCGACCGGTCTCGGACTTCAGCGCCTTGGTCCACTCGCTCCAGGTCTCACCCGTAAGCTCTCCAGCCGGCAAATGCGCAGAGGCTGCGGCAATGAAATCAGCGTCCTCTTCGGCGACATAAGGGGTAATGTCTCCAAATACGACATCCACCCACTCTGCTGCGTCGGCGACGCGGTTGCAGTTTTCTCTCACCACCGCCCAAAACGCCGCATCGCCCGCGCGCGGATCAATTGCGACCAGGCGGGTTCTTGCGGTGTCGAACTCCATGTCGTGAACAATGGCCGCGTTCAGCCCTTCCAACTCGCCCTCATCAAATCGGGCAGCGCCGCGAGCGATCTTCGAGAAATCGAACTCCTCGGCGAGAACCTCAAGGCTGGGGCGCACTTCTACCGCGTCGCTGGTGCCGATCTTGGCGAGCAGGGACGCGATGGCCATGGGCTCCAGCCCCTCTTCGGCCAGTTGCTGTATCGAGAGCGACCCCAAACGCTTGGACAAGCCCTGCCCGTCTGCGCCAACCAGCAACGGGGTGTGTGCCATGGCGGGCGCAGGCGAGCGGAGCGCTTCAAAAATCTCAATCTGCGCGGCGGAATTGGTCACATGGTCTTCGCCGCGCACCACATGGGTGATCTTGGCGTCAATGTCGTCGACCACGCTGGGCAGCGTGTAGAGATAGGAGCCATCGCCACGGATCAGGATTGGGTCGGACACCGAAGCGGTCTCGATGCCTTGCGTGCCGCGCACCAAATCGTCCCATTCGATGCGTTTACCCGACAGTTTGAACCGCCAATGGGGCTTGCGTCCTTCGGCTTCATAGGACTCGATTTCGTCTTTGGTCAGATCAAGCGCTGCGCGGTCATAAACCGGAGGGCGGCCGCGCGACAGCGCGATCTTGCGCTTGCGGTCCAACTCTTCAGCCGTCTCGTAGCAAGGATAAAGCAGGCCCGTTTCGCGCAGCTTGTCTGCTGCCACGGCATAGTCATCGAATTTGTCTGACTGACTGAAGGTCGAATCCCAGACAAGGCCCAGCCACGTCAGGTCGTCGCGCAGCCCCTGCTCATATTCAGCCGTGGAGCGCTCGGTGTCAGTGTCATCGATGCGCAAGACAAACTGGCCGCCCTCTTTGCGGGCAAACAGCCAGTTGATCAGCGCGGTGCGGATGTTGCCGACATGCAGCCGGCCCGTAGGCGAAGGGGCGAAACGAACGATGGGCGTGGTCATGGTATGCTTTCAGGGTCTTTTGGGCCGACAATCGCGGCCAGACGCGGCTGAATAAGCCCCATCAGCGCGCTCGCCAAGAGGCAATAACCGCCCATCACCGCAAGCTGCAGCGGAAAAGCGATCCCAGCATCAATGAGATACCCTGTAATAAATGGAGATGCCGCGCTCGACACCACCATCGCCGAATAGGCCAGCGCGCGAATTTCCCCAAGGAACTGAGCACCAAACAACTCTGGCCACAGCGCGCCCATAATCGCCGAAGCCGTACCACCGGTCAGACCGAGAAGGAACATCAACGCGAAAACGATCGCAGCGTCCTGGAACAGGAAGGGCAGCCAAAGTCCCACTCCCATAGGAAGCAGCATAACCGGCAAGAGAAACCGCGCGCTGAACGTATCGATGACAAAGCCCACAACAAAAGCGGCGCCAACTTGCGTGATCGCGAACACCATGAAACCGAATGCAAACACCACAGGAGACCAGCTCTTGATCTCAACCAGGTGAAGCTGGTGGAAGAACAGGCAGGTCATCATGAAGGCTGGCGCCAGAATCCCCAGAAGCAACGCCCAGAAGGCAGGTTCGCGCAACACATCCCGCCGCCGCCAGTGACGAGGATCTGCGCTTTGCGATTCACTTGCTTCGCCCGGCTTGATGCGCGGCGTGCGCTCCTGACTCAAAAGCAGGTAGATGAGTGGAAGTGTCACCAGCAATAGCACCCCTGCTCCGCCAATCCACAATGCGCGAAACCCCAAGGTCAGGATCACCGA
>JBCCAA010000097.1:0-6129 GCA_039815055.1 Pseudomonadota bacterium
AGATCGAACACGTACTCATGGGTCATCGAAGCCCAGACGAGATAGCCTCCCGTGGTGTGCAGCACGCCCTTGGGTTGGCCAGTTGAGCCTGATGTGTAGAGGATGAAAAGCGGGTCTTCGGCGTTCATGGGCTCGGGTGGACAGTCGGATGAAACGTGGGCGCCAATGTCGTGGAGCCAGACATCGCGGCCCTCAACCATGTTCACGTCACCGCCGGTGCGGCGCACGACCAGCATCTTGTCGACCTCAACCCCGTCATGGTCGATCGCGGCGTCGCAATTGGCCTTGAGGGGCACGCGTTTGGTGCCGCGCAGGCCTTCATCAGCGGTAATGATAAACCGGCTCTTGCAGTCGATCAAACGTCCAGCGAGGGCTTCGGGCGAAAAGCCGCCAAACACGACAGAGTGGATGGCACCGATCCGTGTGCAGGCCAACATAGCATAGGCCGCTTCCAGGATCATTGGCATGTAGATGGTGACGCGATCCCCTTTCTTGATGCCGAGTTCCTTCAAGACATTGGCAAAGCGGCAAACCGCGACGTGCAGTTCCTTGTACGTGACCTTGGCGTCGTCGGTAGGTTCATCGCCTTCCCAGATCAGGGCGGTCTTGTCGCCGCGGGTTTCAAGGTGGCGGTCAATGCAGTTGTAGCTGACATTCAACTCGCCATCGGCGAACCATTTGATCCCGAAATCACGGAGTTCGAAGGAGGCTTCCTTGGCCTTGGTGTAGGGCTTGAACCAGTCGAGGCGCTGGCCATGTTCGGCCCAGAAGGCCTCCGGATCTGCGATCGAGGCGGCATACATCTCTTCGTACTTTTCTGGTGTCAGATTTGCCGTTCTGGCGAACGTCTCTGGAACGGGGTAGATCGGTGTGTCGGTCATTTTGAGTTCTCCATCAGCCATGGTCGCGGTCCTCGCTTAAAAGCCTAGTTTCGTAGACAGGGTGAGACGCGTGATGTTGCCATCCGCACCGCTTTCCAGTTCGCGGACGCCGTGCATCAACTCGATGCCGGTTGTCAGCTTCGGCGCCGGGTCCCAAAGCACAGCGGCGTAGGCCGATTGGGTCGACGCGGTGACCTGGTCCCCGAGATAGACCGGATTGTCCACGAACAGGCCGGAATAGCCGAGGTTAAACCGGGCCGTTTCGCCAAACGGATGGCGCCAGGCAATCAGCCCACCATAGCTTGGAATGGCTTCCAGCTCGCCATTGGGATCGAGCGCCGTTGCGCGGCTGGCGGCCAGGCCAATATAGCGCCCGATGCCTTCTCCGCCGGTCAGGTTGAACCGGATATCATCACGCTCGCCTACGTTCACACGGCCTGCCACGCTGAGGCCATATCCGAATGCTTCCTCTTCAATTCCGCCAAAATCTGCGCGCAGCTGTCGGCCGATAGCGGCAAACGACACGTTGCCGAACTCACCTTTGCGATTGTACCGCGCGATGACATCCGGCAGCAGGTTCTCGTCACGCGAGCCGATGTTCAGGCTGGTCGTATTCGGGTTCTCAATCGCGACCTGCCAATTGCCGGATGTGTAACGGATCTGGGCCTGGCGCACGAACACCATCCCGTCGGACAGGGCGAGGAAACTCGCGCTTTCAGGAATGGCGGACGTGTTCTGGAACGTCGTCCATTCCTGGCCGGCGCGCCAATTGCCATAGTCAATATAGGCACGGCGCAGGCGCGGGCTGTAGGAATTTGACACGAGCTCATTGCCTTGTCCGGACCCCAGGAAATCCATCTCGATATAGCCGGTCAGCGTCCTGTCGCCGACGGGCCGTTGCGCCGTTAGCGCGAACCTCGAGGCTTTCGCGGTGATGTCTGTGAAGCTTGTTTCATCTCCGCCGATGGGTGTGACGGACGGAATGTAAAAGTCGCGCGCGATGGACGTTGACCCAATGCCGCCATCGCTGAGCGTCGTGGCGTGGGCATCCACATCGATAAAACCAGAGAGCTTGAATGTGGTATCGCCAACCATGAAACCGCTCGTGGTCGTCACCGGCCTGTCGGTGGCTTCAGCGCGTTCAACCTGGTCTAGGCGGATGATTGCCCCGTCGACCTCGGCGCGCTCTTGGGCGAGTTCGGTCTTCAGCTCCTGGACCATGGCCTCGAGCGCGGCAATACGATCTTCGAGGTCATGGCCATCGGCACAAGCCAGGCCGGACAGGGCCAAGGTTGTTCCGGCGAGAAGCCCGATTTTCCACGACTTAGACATTCAATCCTCCGCATGTTGTTTTGTGAGTGGAGTATCGAAGCTTGGAGCCCGGCTCGCCATTAGCCATTGGTGCTACGACCTTGGTCTACACGATCTCGACAGTCCCAGATGATTGCGTCATCTTCCATTCAAAGGACGTCGTCAGAGACCGCAAAAGCGGCGACGCAATCTGGGAGGAAAAGATGGCAGATGCACCGCTGGTTCTGATCGTTGACGACCATCCACTGTTTCGCGACGCGTTGGAACTGGCGCTGGGTGAGGCTAGTGGCGGCGGGGCAACTGCGTTGCATGCCGGGTCCATTGCGGCGGCGCGAGATGTGCTTGGCGAGCAGGCGCCAGATCTTATCCTGCTGGATTTGAACTTGAGTGACGCCAGCGGTTTTGATGGATTGGCGAGCCTGCAAGCATTGGGTGTGACGTGCCCAATTGTAGTGGTGTCAGCAACGGAATCCCAATCGGCGTTTCGACAGGCAAAAGCATTGGGTGCTGTGGGCTATTTCCCGAAGAGTCTGCCCTTGGCGGACCTGTCGGCGGCTTTGGCTACGGTTCTGGATGGCGGGACATGGCTGCCGGAGACCGACGATTCAAGCACCAGCGAGACCGATACCGACCGCGTGGCCAGCCTCACGCCCGCCCAACGGCGCGTGATGAGTGGGTTGGCAGATGGGCTTTTGAACAAACAGATTGCCTATGAGATGGGGATTTCCGAGGCCACCGTGAAAGCCCATATGACAGCCATCCTACGCAAACTGGGTGCGAACAACCGGACCCAAGCTGTCTTGGTGTATAAATCGGCCTTGAGCGCCGATGATCACTCCGCGGCGTGACGGTTCAGGCTCTGCTGGCAATCGGAAAGGAACCGATGAATCTCTGCGGGGTCGGCGGGTTTCTTCAGAATGTCGATCCCTTGGGCCTGGGCCTCTTTTGCAACACGCCCCATTGCTTCAGCTGTAAGCAGTTTGACGTTGTCGGGGTTCGAGAGACTGCCGCGATTTTCGGTCAGGAATTCAAGTCCTGTCATGGCGTTTCTCAACTGATAGTCGGCGATGACGGCATCCACGCCGCCACCCGCAAGAATCGCCCGGGCCGCAGCTGGATCTGCGGCCAGATCAACGCGACATCCCCAGCTTTCCAAAAGGGCACGCATGCCATCCAGGATGAGAGTTTCGTCGTCCAGACAGAGTACATGCAGACCAGACAGGCGCTGTTCATCTGGGCGCGGTCGCACCCGACGCGTCGTTTTCTCCGCCTCGGCTTCGCCTGCGCGCGGTAGGGTCACATGGAATACCGTGCCGCGATTTATCGCCGATTTTAACCCGATCTCGGCCCTCATCAGGCCCGCCATGCGCCGGGCCACGGCAAGGCCAAGTCCAGCGCCGCGTATGCCCATATTGTCTTGCTCGTCCAGCCGCGCAAACTCTTCAAACAATTGCGCCTGCTTGTCGCCCGGAATGCCGGGGCCGGTGTCCCACACTTCAATACGGACGCTATCGCCAACGCGCCGGGCCCCCACAAGCACCCCGCCTTCCCGGGTGTACCGGCGAGCATTTGAAATGAAATTGCGAAGGATCGACTGTAGAAAATCTGGATCAGCCAGAACCTTCAAACGCGTCGGCGCCAGCCGGATCTGCAGGCCAGCCGCTTCTGCCATGGGCCGCGCTTCGTCAGCCAGATCTTCCAGCAATGGACCCAGCGGCAGGATCTGAGGATTGGAGACAACCTGGCTATGGTCCAGCCTTGAGATATCGAGCAGCCCTTTGAGTAACTCGTCGGCTGAGCGAACGGCGCGGTCCGCCTTTGCCAACAGATGACTATTGGAGCCACCGTCTTCGCGGTCCACAGCGCCCAGGAAAAGTCGCGCGGCGTTCAACGGCTGCAACAGGTCATGGCTGGCAGCGGCCAGGAACCGGGTTTTTGAGGCGTTCGCACCTTCGGCCTCAGCCCGTGCAGCCTCAAGATCGGTCGCCATGTTTTCAAGATCAGCGGTGCGGTTTTGCACCCGCTGTTCCAACGTTTCATTGGCTTCAATCAACGCCTCTTCGCGCCGTTTGTCTTGGGTGATGTCAGTGAAGGTCGATACGTATCCGCCGCCGGGCATGGGGCTACCGACAATGCGCAGATAGCGGCCATCGGGATTGCGGCGCTCATACATGTGCGGGCGGCCGACCTTGATATGGTCGATGCGCCGTTTGGCCTCCTCAGCGGGGTCTCCATCAATCCAGCCTGTCCGGATATTGTGTTCAATCAGCGTCGAGATCGGCTCGCCCACGTTTACGAGCTTGGCCGGATAGGCGAACATTTCGACATAGGCGCTGTTCCACGCCACCAAGTGCTGGTTGTGGTCGACCACGCTGATGCCTTGCTCAATATTTTCTAGCATGGATTGCAGCATGTGCCGGTCAAACCGTTCCGCCTGGGTGCGCTGGTCCAGAATGGACAGAACATCGCCAAGAGCCACATCAGCCCCACCGACCGCCGACGACATGACAACTCGGGCAGACGATGCGCCCAGCGCGCTGGCGAGCAGGCGTTCTGTGCGTTGCACCATGCGCCAATCAGCAGGCTCGCTGCCGGTTGTTTCCAGGCCTGTCTGGCCTTTAAGGGTCTTAAACGCATACTCGACAGCCTCGGCGCTGAGGAAGCGGGTCGCCAGTGCTTTCAACCCGTCGGGCGTGACGTCACGGGTGACGGAGCCCGATGGAGAGGTCAGATCGCTAACACTTGCGCCATCACCGACAAAGGCGGCGGCCTGAATTCGGTCGCGCAGTCTCTCTCGCGCGCGCAACGAAAAGACGATAAAGCCGAGAATGTTGAGTCCTAGGCTCCACACCACGCCATGGACGAGACTGTCGCCGAACCCAATCGACAGAAGTCCATGGGGGTTTAGCGGAGCAGGCAGCACGCTCGCCATGGCCTCTGGCCCGATCAGCGCCGGCAGGAACAGTGTGTAACTCCACACCAGCATGCCGATCAGCAAGCCGGCGAAGGCGCCAGGCTGGCGTGCGCCACGCCAATACACAGCGCCCAATAGCGCCGGGGCAAATTGTGCAGCAGCGGCAAATGATAACAGGCCAATCTGGGCCAAAGCTTCGCTGTTGCCGCCTGCCAGGGCGTAGCCATAGGCCAACATGATAATGGTGACGATGGCCGCCCGCCGGATCGTCAAGAGTCGAGGCCCCAGCGCACTTTGACCGTCGGTTAGATGTCCTGAGCGCAGCAAGATCGGCACTATCAGCTCGTTCGTGACCATGTTCGACAGGGCAATCGTCGCCACGATCACCATGCCCGTTGCAGCGGAAAACCCGCCGAGAAAGACCAGCATCGCCAAAAGGCCGTCGCCGTTCATCAGGGGCAGTTCGAGCACGTAAAGATCGGCAGATACGCTGGCGGGAAGGGTGGACAAGCCGGCCATTGCGATGGGGATCACCACCACGCTGGTCGCTAGCAGATAGGCCGGGAACAGCCAGCGCGCGACCGCGTGATCGCGTTCGCCACGCCGCTCGATGATGCCGACATGAAACTGCCGTGGAAGGCAAATGATCGCAGCCATGGACAACAGCGTGATCGTAATGAACCGGCTCGACACATCGCCGATGGGAAAAACCTCACTGACGCTTGGCGCCGAGGAATTAGCCAGCCCGCCCAGAAGGCTGATCGACAGCATCCCAACAGCAGCAAGAGCCGCCAGTTTTATGATCGCCTCAAATGCCAGAACACGCATCAGCCCGGCATTGTGGCGGGTCAGGTCTGAATGCCTTGCGCCGTAAAGGATCGAAAAAACAGCCAGCCCAATCGCAGTGAGTAAAATCGGACCGGTTCCCGTCTGGGCTGATGCGCCGCCATCGTCTGCTAGCAGCGCCTGGATGCTCATGCCGACAGATTTCAGCTGAAGGGCGATGTAAGGGAGGCTGCCCAT
>JBCCAA010000130.1:0-3797 GCA_039815055.1 Pseudomonadota bacterium
CGCTGAGCGCCCGCTTGGCAGCGTGATCGAGACCGGCGCTTCGACTTTGAGGGCTTGCGTCGCGGCCCAGCCAAGATGGGCTTCGAGCGCGGTTTTGACCTCGCCCGGCCCCGGCACAGACACGCGGTCGCCGCCCATGCCCAGAAGCCAGTCCAAAGCCGTTTTCGCCAGACCAGCCGGCGTCCATTCGGGCAAGTCCGCGGCCACCGATCTGGCATGGTCCAGCCGGGCACACATGGCCGCGACCACATCTTCAGCGCCGATGGCGGTAAAGCCATGTTCGGAAATTGCATCGGTCAGCGCCGCGCGTGCGGCGCCACCCGAGGGTTTTGGCAGAGGTTGTTCCGACAGGGTGATGGCGCCAATCCTGGACACACGCCGGGCGGTGAACTTACCCGACGCCGGGTCAAACCGCGCGGTTTCCACGCTCTCTGGCGGGGTAATCGACAACACATCGGTCTCGCTGATCGCCGCCGCCATACCGATCCGCAGACCCCTTGCACCACCCATACTGTCGGCCACAACGATCCATTCATGCATGGCCAGGGCGTCGGACGCATCGATCCGCGCCGCTTCGCCTCCGGCCATCAGAAATGCGCCGTCATCTGTGTTGCGGCGCCGCGCAATGGCGTCGGGCCAGGCTTTGGCCAGCAGTTTGGCTGGCTCGCCTTTGGCGATGCCGTTTCCAGCCCAACGCCGGGCCTGGCGCTGCAGCGCCTTGGATCGCATATCAGATCCACGGCGAAATGCGCTCAACCGATCAAGCAGATCTGACGCGTTTCCGCCCACACCGCGTTCAGACAATACCGCGGCGATCTCAGCGCCGAGGGCTCGCTCGCCCGAGGTCTCGGCGAGGCAGACCAGCGCAGCGAGATGGGGCGGCAGGGGCAGGGCGGCCATGTCCTTGCCAAGCGGCGTGAGGGCGCCAGTCTCTGAGAGTGCGCCCTGGCTCTGAAGTTGCGCTTTGGCCGCCGCCAGCCGGCCAGTCGGCGGCGGGTCGATCCAGGTGAGGTTTGCCGGGTCCGCCTCCCCCCATTCGGCCAGGGCAAGCATGAGGGAAGAGACGTCAGCGGATAAAATTTCGGGCGCAATATCAGCCGAAAGGCCGCGCGTTTCGGCCTCGTCCCACAGCCGATAACACCGACCCGGACCCGTGCGACCTGCGCGTCCCCGGCGTTGGTCCACTGAGGCGCGCGAGGCCCGTTGCGTCTCCAACCGCACTAATCGGCCACCGGGATCGTGCTTCGGCACCCGCACAAGCCCGGCATCGACGACGGCGTGGACCCCCTCAATGGTCAGCGCGCTTTCGGCAATGTCCGTGGACAGAACAACCTTGCGTCTGCCTGGTGTTGAGGGGCGCAGTGCCTTGTCCTGATCGGCTGGGCCAAGCGAACCGAACAGGGGGTAGACGTCGGTGCCAGCAGGCACGTCATCAGACAGCGCATCGGCTGTGCGGCGGATATCTGCTGCTCCAGGCAAAAACGCCAGAACCGAACCATCAGACTCCCGCAACGCGCGCTTCACGCCGGCTGCCATCGCTTCAGCCAGTCGGTGCTTGGGGCGGCCCAGATAGGCAGTTTCCACAGCGTAAGCCCGGCCTTCACTTTCCACCGTCGCCGCATTCAGCACGCGCCCCATGCGGGCCACATCCAGCGTGGCGGACATGGCGATCAGAAAGAGATCATCGCGCAAAGCGCCCTGCACATCCATTGCGAGCGCAAGACCAAGATCAGAAGTCAGGCGCCGTTCGTGCACTTCGTCGAAGATCACCACACCGATGCCGGAAAGCTCCGGATCAGCCAGGATGCGGCGCGTGAACAGGCCGTCCGTGATGACCTCTATTCGCGTGTGTTTGGAGACTTTGCGTTCAAGCCGGGTCGATAGGCCAATCGTCTGGCCCAGGGGCTCGCCGATCATATCCGCCATACGCTGGGCCGCGCCGCGCGCTGCAATCCGGCGGGGCTCCAGCATCAGGAGTTTCTGCCCATCGGGCAAAACGGTCTCAAGCAGGTGAAGCGGGACGCGTGTGGTTTTACCAGCGCCTGGTGGTGCAGCCAGCACCAGCCTCGGCGATTGCGACAAAGTGCGGGTTATGTCCGCTAGGACAGCATCAATCGGGAGAGATGGCAGCGCAGCCATGGCGCTTATCCGTTACAGAGACGCGGAGTGTGTGGAAAGCCCAATTTGGATCAGGCTTTTTCCTTTTTGGACGCCTTCTTGTCCTTGGCCTTTTTGCCTTTGGGCTTGTCCTTGCTCTTTTTGCCCTTGGCTTTCTTTTTGGACTTTTTGTCTTCGCGGGCCTCATCGGCGGCTTTGGACGACGGACCGTCGATCAAGGTGTTCAAAAGATCCATGAACGAAGCGCGCCGGTTTTTGGCCAGCATATTGATCAGGACAAGGTCGGCCTCGCGCACGGCAGGGGCCGCGACACTCAACGCTTCGGTGCCGCTCTCGGTCAGGCTGACGGATTTTGCGCGACCATCCTCGGCTGATTTGGTGCGTTCGATCAGGCCAGACTGCTCCATCCGTTGCAGCATGTCGGCGAGGGTGGACCGGTCGATGCCGGTCAGTTCTACAAGCCGTGACTGGCTGGGTTGGTCTTCCTGGGAGGCGGCGGCTAACACGCTGAATTGGCGCAGCGTGACGCCTGCGGTGCGAAGCGCCGATGCTGATTGCGTCGCCGCCATCTGCTGCGCGCGGTGCAGAAGGTGGCTGAGGGAGTCCTGCAAAAAGAACGTCTCAATATCTGCGGTTTTGTCTTTTGAAGTGCTCATGTAACATCGTGCCCCATGCCGGAATAACGACCCCGGCAATCGCCTAACCCGAATTGCCTAATCGGTTCCTACCGTAGGCGGATCAACCCATTTCTCCAATAACGCGATAGATTGACGGCATGATGACAAAAGATTTGACGCCGACGTTTCAAAAGACTGTGCCCGATGGCGACAATAGAGAGCGTGATGTCTGCGACCATTGCGGTTTTATAGACTACAAAAACCCGACGATTGTTGCCGGCGCCGTGGTCACAAAGGGCGATCAGGTGCTTTTGTGCAAGCGGGCGATTGAGCCGCGCAGCGGGTTCTGGACCCTGCCCGCGGGCTTTATGGAGCTTGGTGAAACGGTGGAAGAAGCCGCCATGCGCGAGGCGGATGAAGAGGCCTGTGCCACCATAGAGATCGACCGTCTGCTGGCGGTGTACACCGTTGCGCGGATCGGACAGGTGCAGATGATGTATCGGGCAAAGCTGGTGTCAGACATCGCACCGGGACCGGAGAGTACAGATGTGGGTCTTTATGACTGGGCTGATATTCCGTGGTCGGAACTGGCGTTTCCCACCGTCGTCTGGGCGTTGACCCATTATGCGGCCACACGTCACCAGGCAGAATTTGCCCCATTCACCAATCCACCGGGCGCAGACGCCGTGATTCGCTAGGTCGGTTCGGCGACGTCATCTTCTTGCTGGCGCAGATGCTTCATGGTGTACGGAACGTTGGCCGCGGCGAAGATGAACGTGATGACCATGTTGCCGAGCTTCCAGTTGGCCCAGACGCTCTCTGCGTCTTTGGCCCCGAAGGTCATGCCGAGAAACTCATAGGCGCCAGCTGGCGCGATCGGGATCCTGGCCATGGTCACCGGCGCCTCGAAGCCGGGGATGTACATACGCCAGAGATATTCATTCCAGGCTGCCATGGCGACGAAGTACAGCCCCCATCTGATCGCCAGGGTTCGCCAGGCATGGTCTGGAAGATCAAAGACCTTTTCGAACATGACTTTCCAGATGTTTGACCCGATGGCCA
>JBCCAA010000170.1:0-2256 GCA_039815055.1 Pseudomonadota bacterium
CGAGCCAAGCGGCATCGCGGCCGGTGCCCGCGCCAATGTCGAGAATGTTCGCAGGCGGACTTGGTATAAACTCAGCCCAAGGCGCATGGATCGCCGCCGGATCGCGGATCTCATAGCGCACAAAGAGCTGATCGACTTCTTCAGCGTAGCCAGCGTTTGAGGCGAGGTCGGTCATTCTTCGATCTGCTGGTACTTTGTCTCGCCCGACTCCATGATCCAAAGTCCGTCCACTTGTTCAAAGCTGGCTTCCTCCAAATCGCCCGGATCAATGAAGGTCGATTTCGAAAGCGGGATCAGCTTGAACGCATAATCATAGGCGCGGACCTGGGCGAATAGATCCGGCCCATCCACGCGGACATCAAACAGAATATCTGTTTCCCCTTCGCGCGCGTAAGCCCCGGCAAAACTCGTGAGCTCAGCCTCAGACATGATGAACCGTTCGATCTCCTTAGGCGGTGTGCGCGGCCAATCATATGTTCGGTTCCCAGCCCGGTTGATCTCGCCGAGCAGCGGAAACCCGCGCGGATGGTTGGTCATGACCACAATCACATCGCCGCGGTCCGGGAAGCCCATGGCCGTGCAGCGATAGCCTTTGTTGGAGCCGCTATGCATCCAGCGGCGCTCATCGCCTTGCGGACGCTGCAAGCCCATGCCGAGACCGTAGTTTTCTGCGACCGTCGTCGTCATTTCTGTGGCAATCGCAGGATCAAGCCCGAGCGATGCATCGCCCGCTGCGGCCCCCATCAAAGCCAGCATGAAGCGCGCATAATCGGACGGTGTCGTCCATAGGCCGGCGGCGGATTGCTCTGGATAGACATGCCACCCACCCTCGACCATTTCAGCGTCACCGGTAAACGCTTCGGCGACGTTTCCAGCAGCGATCTCAGCGGGTAAGGGCTGCGAAAATGTGCTACTGGTCATGCCAATCGGCTGCAGGATCAGCCGGTCCATCAATAGCGCAAAGTCCTCGCCGCTCGCCTCTTCCGCCCAGGCCTGAGCGATTTGATATCCCCCGCCAGAGTAACGGCGCACGCCCTCCTCAATCGGTGTGAAGGTGACGGGGTCTGTGTTGGAGCTTTCGCTGCCGCGGATCAGGTCAAGATTGGTCGGGACAGGACCGCTCGGCGGATAGCCTGGAAACCCGGACACGGTCGCGCCATTGGTGTGCGAAAGCAACGCTCGTAGCGTCACTGGTTTGCCAGAGGCATTGATCGCTGCAAGATCGAGCGAGCTCATCAATGGTGTGAGATCTTCATCGAGCCCGACCCCTTTTTCAGCCGCCAGCGTCGCGATCCCGGCGGCCGCGACAGCTTTAGACAAGGATGCGGCCTGGAACAGCGTATCGGCATCTATGCCGTCGCCATAGCCTGCGGCCCACTCAATCTCACCGTCTTTCGCTATCGCCACTGACGCAGACGGCACGCCATAAAAGGCGCGGCGCTCTTCCAGAGACCAGTCTGAATAATCGTCGCCTTTGATGATTAGGGACGGTTGAAGCGCCGATTCCACCTGGTCCTGGCCGGACATTTCGACCGGCGCGGGCTCCGGAGTGGGTTCAATCGGTTGCGAACAGGCGGCGCAAATCGCGAGCACCGCAAAAGCCATCAAACGTGACGTCACATGTTCCTCCTTAGAAACGGATACGCCTATTCTGCCGCCTGAATGTCTCCATCGCCAGTTAAAAGTTCGAGCATCGCGACGGCGCTGTCTGCAATGACCGTCCCCGGTGGGAAGATGGCCGACGCCCCAGCGGCCCGCAAAGCGTCAAAGTCCTGCGGCGGGATCACCCCACCGACAATAATCTGCGTGGCGGCAGCGCCTTCATTCCCGAGGGCGCGTTTCAGTTCCGGCACCAGGGTCAAGTGACCAGCTGCGAGCGACGAGGCGGCAACAATGTCCACGCCCGCCGCGCGGGCATCCTTCGCGGCTTCTTCCGGGGTTTGGAAGAGAGGGCCGATCTCAACCTCCCAGCCGAGATCCATCAAGGCAGATGCGACGACTTTCTGGCCGCGATCATGGCCATCCTGACCCATCTTGGCGATATAGATTTTCGGGCGGCGGCCATGCTTGGCTTCGAACGCGTCGGCAAGCCCCATGGCTTCCTTGGCGCGGTCCGTGGTTTTCACGCCTGCGCCATAGACGCCTTTGATCGATCGGATGACGGCCCTGTGGCGGCCCTGGCTGCGCTCGACGGCTTCAGATATTTCGCCGACCGTGGCTTTGGCGCGGGCCGCATCCACGGCGAGGGCCAGCAAG
>JBCCAA010000074.1:0-11947 GCA_039815055.1 Pseudomonadota bacterium
CGCATCAGAGCAACGGACACGTGCATCGCAACTGTGGACTTGCCTGCTCCACCTTTTTCGTTGCCGACGACGATCACACGGCCAAGCCTGCGTTCCTCAACAACTTCAGATGAAGCATCATGCCCATAAATCGGGCTGAAACCTTCTGGGGGCAAAATATACTCCGACGGGCGAACCCCTAGGCCGAAAGAGCCACCTCAGCCAGGGCCGGACGAAGCGGGGTCCAATTTGCGGGCACTACCGCATCCTCGTCAAAGAGGAAGGCATCGTCATAGGACGAACCGGACACCGTCACAGCAGAACCAGATACGGATCCATCGAACAGAACATCTTCTGCCCAATCGAAGTTTGGCAAAGCCGCCGACACCTGCACCTCGGGGATCGGCGCGTGGGTCATGATGGTTGACAAGAGGCTGCGCAGTTCACCCAGCGCAGACGACACACGAGACAGTTCTCCTGCCAGCGCATCCACCGCCGGCGAGATAATGCTCGATGGCCCATCAAACATCCAATCATCCTGATCGTCGCGACCGAAGAGATCGTCACCTGACCGCGTGCGCGGCTCGGGTGCCATTTCGAAACCAGCGCGGGCGGGCAAACAACGGATCGCTGCAGAAACAGCAAAACGCTTCAATGAGTGAACAATGTGATAAGCCATGGCGCAAACCTCCCCTATGCCGGTAAACAACTCGTTTACTTTACCCGATGCGACAGAAATTCCAATGAAAAAAAATCCCCTGATGGTTGTGCGCTCCAAAGCGGAATTATCCGCTTTGATCTCCAATGAACGCTGCAGTGGACATAGGGTCGGCTTCGTCCCAACCATGGGTGCATTACACAATGGTCACCTCTCGCTGGTGGCCCTGTCACGCGAATATTGTTCACGTACTGTCGCCAGCATTTTCGTGAACCCGACCCAGTTTGCGCCGGGCGAAGACTTTGATTCCTACCCTCGCAGGGAAGATGAGGACTTGGAGAAACTGCGAGAAGCCGGATGTGACTTTGTCTACCTTCCCAGCCCGGAAGACATTTATCCGACCGGCCATGTCACAAATGTCAGGGTAGACGCGCTTTCAGACCGGCTCGATGGACAGTTTCGTCCGCACTTCTTTTACGGAGTGACAACAGTGGTCGCGCGACTGTTCATTCACGTTGCGCCGGATCTCGCAGTCTTTGGTCAGAAAGACTTTCAGCAACTTCAGATCATTCGGAAAATGGTGCGCGATCTTGGGTTTCCGATAGAGATCATCGGCGCGCCCACTGTGCGAGACCAGGACGGTCTAGCGCAATCATCACGCAACGAATACCTGTCCCAGGATGAACGCCGCCGGGCCAGCGCCATTCAAACTGGGCTGTACAGGGCCAAAAAGCGGCTACTCATGGGTGCTGATCTCAACACGTGCATCCAGGAAGCTCGCACATTGATCGCAAGCGCAGGTTTCGACAGGATCGACTATGTTTCGGCCGTAAGGAATGACGATCTGGTCGATCTTGACCCATCTGAGCCTATACCTGAGCACAGCCGCCTTCTTGCAGCGGCCTGGCTGGGAAAGACCCGCCTCATCGACAATATTGCGCTGACGGGTGCAGCTTAACTCACCACACCATCGCGGCCTTGAGCGCTTCATCCAGGTCGTGGGGCACATCACTGGCCTTTGCACCCGGATCCAGATCAGCCGGGGCATCGCCCGGTTTGAGGTATCGCCACCCTTGAAACGGTTTTTTGCGGCGTGGGACAAGGGCGACCAGCTCCGGATCAAAGACCAGTTCACACATCGATCGCCCCGCCCCATCATCAAACGTGCGGATGTCCACAATTCGCTGGCGCACGCGGATCATCTTTTTGATCACCCAATATATCGAACCGCCGCTGAGTATCTCGTCGCGGCGTTTCGGCGTCATCCGAGTGTGATGGACGGGCTTTGGATTGTCGCGCATCACACGCTGTTGCCAGACCTCAAGATCACGGATGGTCTCGGCACCGACGCAAAGTTTGATCATATGAATCATAGCGACGGAGACTAACCCGTTCGCGCCGGGCTGCCAGTCCCTTACTGGTGCGTTTCGCCGCGCGACGCGACAAAAGCCTCCGCATCGGCGGCGCTGGCGAAGAAGAACTCCACTTCGTCAATCCGCGCTTCATAGCGGCGAGAAACGATCCGGAATGCAGCGCGCGCCTCAATATCCACCTGAATGCCAGACACGAAGCTCAACCCAAACTGTGGATCACTCTCCAGAAAATGAGACTGGCTGTAGCGCACGAGTCGCACCCCACCGGGTCCAGTCGTCGGCCGGGGCAATTCATGATCAATCCGCAGGAACCGGTCGCTAATCGGGTCAAGCCAGGCGGTGGCGCGAAACCGCTCCGTCGCCCAAACGTCAAGTTCACCATCATTCAAGGACGGGCGGTGGTTGAAGTTGACCCGCCACGCGCTTCCAAAATCTTCAGCCTGTACCGTTTGCGACAGGCTGGCGCGCAGATCGTCCGGAAACAGGCGGCTATCGGGAGCCACTTCCGCGCCCCAGGCCGCGCCGACCTCGTCCAGTTCGTCGCTTTCACCGGTTTCCTCGAGAAGCTGCCACCTGTCACGAGGCCGAAGGCGCGGATCAAATGCGTAAGTCCGGTGAGCGTTGTCGCTTTCCAGTCGAACGACAAAGGCAGCCCGTAGCGTTTTCGGAGCTTCAGTCGCGCGCAAGGCGCCATCGAGCGGCCCGGCATCGCTGGCAATCAAGATCGGTGCGAGGAACGCCGTCAGCATGATCTGCTTCACCTTTTAGAGTATGAGAAAGTTTAAGCCGCTGGCGTTTACCAGAGATTAACGCTGTTACTGTGCCGGAGCATCCGCGTTTTCAGAGTCGCGGCGCGCAGCGCTCCGTTCCATCATGACAACGCACCAGATACTCGCTTCATAGAGCAGCATCACAGGCACGGTGAGCATGACCTGTGAAATCACATCCGGCGGCGTAAAGAAGGCGGCAAAGGCCAAAATGCCAACCAGTGCGTATTTGCGCCCCTTCCTGAGCGTGTCTGAGCCAATGATACCGACCTTCCCAAGCAGGCTGAGAATCACCGGCAGTTGGAATGACAGTCCAAACGCCAGCATCAGCGACATGGTAAGACCGAGATACTCAGACACACGTGGCAGAAGTGTGATCGTGGCAATATCGGAATCAAACTGTTCCTGGCTAAAGGCGAAATTCGCCAGCAGTGGGATCATGATAAAATAAACGAATGCCGCGCCCACAGCGAACAGCACCGGCGCTGCGACTAGGAACGGCAAAAACGCGCCGCGTTCATTCTTGTACAGTCCGGGCGCGACAAAAGCGTAGCCTTGATAGGCGATAACCGGGAAAGCGAGGAAGACACCTGCAAACAAAGCCAGCTTCAGCTTTGCGAAGAAGAACTCCAGCTGACCAGTGTAAATCAACTCCAATTGCGCGCCATCGCGGGCCGCTTCTGCCACACGGGCAAAGGGCACAAGCAGAACATTGTAAATGTCTTCGGCAATGAAGAAGCAGCCAAACGACGTGACAAGCAGTGCAACGAGGCTCCAGATCAGGCGCGAGCGCAGTTCGACCAGATGCTCCATCAGCGGCGCCTGGCTGGCTTCCACTTCGTCGGGCTCTGTGTCCGGCGGCGGGATCGACGTCTTGTCTTCGCTCACGCTGGATCTTTCTTTTCAGGAACAACTGGCGACTGAGTCTCTTTTACAGATTGGGCCGGGTGCTCACGCATCACTGCTGAATTGATATCACTTTCAACGGCGCGCAAGCTGTCCTGGGCTTCCGTCAGGGCGTTATTGCGTTTCAGATCTTCGATTTCATTGCGAAGCTCATCCAATTCGGCCTGTCGCGCCATGTCATCGAATGCCGATTGAAACTCTCGCGCCATAGCCCGCCCCTTGCCGACGAACTGGCCAAGTTTGCGCATCATCATCGGAAGATCCTTCGGCCCAACGACAATCAGCGCCGCTATGGCGAGGAACAGAAACTCCGCGAGTCCAAACTGGGGTAGCATGATGGGCCTTTCAGCGCCGACTAGGACGACTCGGCCTTATCCTTCTCAGGTGTCACGTTGACGAGATCGTCCTCATTTTCCACCGATTTGGGATCATCATCCTCGTTCAAACCCGTTCGAAAACTGCGAATGCCCTTGGCCAGATCGCCCATGATCGACGAGATCCGGCCACGGCCGCCAAACAGCAAAACAGCTGCGACCACAACTAGAACCAATTGCCAGGGTCCAGGCATTGTCTTCTCCAATCCTTGAGTTCTAAATAGCTTAGACGCTGTGGCTTTAGACGTAAACGCGAACTGCAAGTGTTTCCGTCGCAGTGGGTCTAGTCTGCATCTGTCCCGGTGGAGAGATAGTCGGTCACAAAGCCTGGATCTTCAGAGTCCGGGTTTTCGTCCAGCTCGCCATCATGTTCTGGTTGATCGTCTTCAAGCCCCTCTTCTCCAGGAGCTTGAAAATCATCAGGAACAACGTCCGCCAGCAATCCTTCGGCTTCCAAATCGGCCTTACCGGGCAACACAGCCAGGCTTTCGAGGCCGAAATGCTCCAGGAACGCATCAATCGTTCCATAGGTGACGGGGCGGCCCGGTGTTTTGCGGCGCCCTTTGATCTTTATCCAGCCGGTTTCCATCAGTGTGTCGATCGTGCCTTTCGAAACCGCCACACCGCGGACCGCCTCAATTTCAGCACGTGTAACCGGCTGCCCATAGGCAATGATGGCCAGCGTCTCCAGGGAGGCCTGGCTGAGTTTTTTCTGCACATGGCGTTCTTCGACGAACAGGAAATCGAGATCTGCGGCTGACTGGAACCGCCATTTCCCGGCGACCTCCGTCAGCTCTACGCCGCGGCCGCGATACTCGCTTTGAAGCGCCATCAAGACATCTCCGGCCTCCAACCCTTGGGGAAGGATCGCCGTAACCTGCTCAGCAGACAGCGGCTCTCCAGCTGCAAACAAGACCGCTTCCGCCCGTCGCATACCTTCGGCCATCGCCTCAGTGATGCCGGTTGTGACCGCGCGCTCGGAGCGTGAATACGCAAATGAAAGCTGCTGCACCGCTTTGCGGATCGCTTCGGGGGCGTTTTCGAGCGTTTCAGGTTCGGGTTCAGTCATAGCTGGCCTCCACGGGGGCGGGTCCGGGCGCACGCAGGTAAAGCGGCGCAAAATGGGCATCCTGGCGCAATTCGACATCGCCATCGCGGGCAAGTTCGAGCGCGGCAGAAAACACGGATGCGGTTACCGATCGCGGCGGAACATCAGGATCAAGGTGGGTCAACTCAGTTTGAATCGATTTCAAGCTGGACCACTCACCCAGCCGAGAACCGAGAACACGCAAAGACTGGCGCGCGGTTTCCAGTGGCAGAACGAACTGTTTTTCAATCCGATGCGGCGCGTCTTTCTCCCTTCTCTGGCGAATGGCGCCAAAGGCGTGGGTCAGATGCCAGAGCGACGTGTCGAACTCGGTGTGCTTTACAATGCGAGGTTGTTCAGGCGCGCCGCGCAAGAACACGCGTTCGCCAAGGATCGGCCCGGACATTAGCTCTTCGCCCGCACGACGCATCGCATCGAGGCGCTTCAGGCGAAATGCCAGCTTGGCGGCCATTTCCTCGCCTGTTTCGCCCTCTTCTTCTGCCGACTCCGGCTTTGGAAGCATAAGGCGTGATTTAAGGAAAGCGAGCCAGGCGGCCATCAGAAGGTAATCGGCGGCCAAGTCTATCCGTTTGGATTTCGCAGCCTTGATGAACCCCAGGTACTGCTCCGCCAGCTCGAGAATCGAGACCTGCAAGAGGTCAACTTTCTGGCGCCTCGCAAGCTCCAGCAACAAGTGCAGCGGACCTTCATAGACTCCCGTTTCAACAACGAAGATATCTTCGTCGGTTGCCTCACCGGCCTCAGCAGACAGATCGTTGAGGGAAACAGCTAAATCGCTCATGCGGCAGCTCCCAGTTGGGGTAACAATTCGCGGAACCGTGCCCAGCCCCATTCGGCGTCAAAGGCTTCGGGGCGATGGGTGACCGCCTCCACTCGGGCGGCGCGTTCGGCTGAGACATCGGAAAGCGGCCCGCAACTGTTGGCAATCTCTCGCATTTCGCTCAGGATCTGCCCCGGATCCTTTACAAAGCCTGAGCAGTGCAGCGCGACGTCACAGCCAGCCGCGAGCGCTTTCGACGCGCGCTCACCCAAGCTGTCGCCCAAGGCGTCCATTCCCAAATCATCGCTCATCAGCAAACCTTCAAACCCGATTCGGCGGCGAACCACTTCATTTATCACGCGTGATGAGTGTGTCGCGGGCGTTCCCGGATCGAGCGAGTCGTAGGCGATATGGGCGGTCAGAGCCATCGGCGCGTCCCTTAAAGCTTGGAAAGGCGCGAAATCGACGGCCAGTTCATCAAGCGTAGCCGACACAACAGGCAAAGACTTGTGGCTGTCGACCATGGCGCGCCCGTGGCCAGGCACATGTTTAATGACGGGTGCAACGGCGCCGTCCTGAAGCCCCCAGCGTGCAGCCGAGCTTAACTTTTCAACATGATCGGCGTTAGACGAGAACGACCGATCTCCGACCACATCGCTCGCACTGGGTTGGCGCACATCGAGGACCGGCGCGCAGTCTGCGCGAATACCGAGATCATAAAGCATGTGAGACAAAAGCCGATGGCCGAGCCAGCAGGCCTCGGCCCCGCGCTCGCGGTCTCGGGCATAAAGCTCACCATAAGCGGCAGCCGCGGGAAAGGCTGGCCATTCCGGCGGTCTCAACCGGGCGACGCGGCCACCCTCCTGATCAATAAAGATGAGAGTTTCGCGCCCCGTCGCTGACCAGATGCTTTCGACCAGCGCGCGGACTTGCGGCGGCGTATCGCAGGACCGCCCCATCATAATCACGCCCCAGGGATCTGTTTCACCCAGAAATTTAGCCTCGTCCTGTGTCAGCACAGGCCCGGAAACACTGAGTATGCAGGCGAGGGGCTGGACCATTAGCGAACAACGATGCAATCGCGGCCCACGTCTTTCAAGGCAGCGCAGAACTCTGCAGCACCTGACCGATCGGCGAAACGCCCGGCGCGCAAGCGATAAAACACACCGCGCGCGCCCAAATCAGCCCGTTGAATGGACTGGGCCGCCCCTTCAAAAATAGCAGGATGAGCTGCAACAACGTCGTTCCAGGCCCGCATCGCGCCGGCTTCATCGCGCAAGGCCGCGATCTGCACGAGATATGCACCACCGGACGAGAACCCGAATGCAGGGGTATAAACAGGGTCTGGGTCGGGCACAGGAAGCGTCGGCTCCGTCGAGGGCGCCATGCCAAGTTCATTCACAGAATTATTGGCGGAAACCACCGGTTCATCAATGGCTGCAAGACGACGCGGCTCAGGCAAGGCACCGGCGTCGATACGTCCGTTCAATTCGATATCCGGCACGGCGTCGCGCTCAATGTCAGCTCCTCCGGACAGTCGATCGTCGGGTACATTGGCCTGAACAACATCTGCATCCTGGGCCGAACCATCCGATTCAAACGCGTCATAGATATGGCGGTCTTGATTGGGCACTTCCATTCCGCCGGCCACGTCTGGGCGGCGTTTGAAATCGGTGTCTTCGGCCGCAATCACGGGCAATGGCCCGCTGTCGCCGCGCACGCCCTGGCGATAGGTGTTCCAGACCACCGCAGCGAAGACAATCAAAACACCTGCCGCAAGGGCCAGAATCAATGGCCCGCGTGAGGCGTCATCGCTGCGCTCGTCGTATCCGCGATATTCTTCATCAAGGGATCCAAAATCGATCGGATCATGACCGTAACGGCTCATCTCGGGTGCCCTTAGCTAAATCCTGAATGGTTAAGGGTTAGGGGTGTTTCGTTAACGAGACTTGAAGGTAGACGGCGTTTGGCACGCGTTCATCACAGCATCGTATCCAGATTGAAAAGGCGGCGATGCTCTTCGATGGCGTAAGTGTCTGTCATACCAGACACATAATCCACAATAATTCGGGCCCGGCGCTCTTCCGGCACTTGTTCGGCATCCTGGCGCCAGGGCGGCGGCAGGGTTTCAGGCTCAGTTAGAAACACCTCAAACAGGTCTTTCAGTATTCGTTTGGCCTGGGACCGCATACGATTGACCATGTAATGCTTGTACATGCGCTCATACAAAAAAGCCCGAAGCACACGCTGGCGCTCTTCCAGGCCTTCGGAAAAAGCAACCAAGGGACGTGACATCGCCCGAACGTCGTCTGCACTTTCGGGTTTGTTTGCTTTGGCACGTTTAAGCGTTTCAGAAGTCAGGTCACTGATCCAAACCCCGATCAGACGGCGGACCGCTTCGTGAGCAATACGGCGCTCATCCAACACCGGGAATTCATGGATCACACCCTTGAACACCTCATCGGCCAGTGGAATTTCCATGAGCTCTTCAATGGTAAAAAGGCCAGCCGCCAGACCATCATCAATGTCGTGATTGTTATAGGCGATATCATCGGACAGCGCCGCCACCTGTGCCTCCGGCCCGGCAAAGGTATGGAGTTCGAGATCTTTCAGGTGTGGAAACTGGCGGAACGCAGCCGGTAGTTCTTCTGTCGATGCACCATCGTCCAGCACAGGCCCATTGTGTTTCACGAGGCCTTCCAGCGTTTCCCAAGTCAGATTTATGCCGTCAAACACAGGGTATCGGCGTTCAAGATGGGTCACGATGCGCAGCGTCTGAGCGTTGTGGTCAAAGCCCTCATAGGCGGCCATGCAAGCGTCCAGCTGGTCTTCACCAGCATGGCCAAAGGGGGGATGGCCCATATCATGCGCCAATGCCAACGCCTCGGCGAGATCTTCATCAAGACGTAGAGTGCGCGCAATAGATCGCGCGATTTGAGCCACTTCCAGACTGTGGGTCAGGCGCGTGCGATAATGGTCGCCCTCGTGAGCCACAAATACCTGGGTCTTTTGTTTCAACCGGCGAAACGCGCTGGAATGGATGATCCTGTCACGGTCGCGTTGAAACGGTGTGCGCGTCGGCGAGGGGGCCTCTTCATGATAGCGCCCGCGGCTTTGACGCCAATCGGTGGCAAATGGCGCAAGAAGCGCTTGTCTCTTTTCCAAGTCGGACTGAGTCCCTATCTTACGCGGCATGAGTGATGTGACCCTGACAGAAGCTGCTGCTGCCCGCATTAAAACGATTCTGGCCAAACAGCCGGATGCCGAACTCCTTCGCGTCTCCGTTGATGGCGGAGGATGCTCGGGTTTTTCCTACAAGTTCGATTTAGACAGGCAGGTCAATACAGACGATCTCGTTGTCGAACGAGATGGCGTTCGCGTCGTGATCGATGAGATGAGCCTTGAATTCCTGCGTGGATCGGAAATCGACTTTTCGACAGAACTCATTGGCGCGGCGTTCAAAATCAACAACCCCAATGCCACCGCCGCATGCGGGTGCGGGACCAGCTTCTCCGTCTAGGACGGTTTGGCGCTTATCACTGTCAATTTATGTGGCGTTCAGGCAACACCTGATTAGAATGAGGTGTTAATTGGAGATGGACATGTTGCGTTCGACGGCCCTTGTATCCCTGATCTTCCTTAGCGTATCGCCCTTTGCGGTCGCCCAATCTGCTAGCACCGACGACACTGACGTGGTGCGCCTGCCCGGACAGGGCGAGCTGAAAGCGGCGCTGCGAACCGGCGCGACGCCCCAGAGATTTTTACCGGCCGGCGGGCTCTTCCTGTCGTTTGATACCAATGAAGATCAGATCATCACTCCGACTGAGATCGAAATTGGCATAGAGACCGCGTTCACAGACGCCGACTCCAATGGTGATGGCGGCCTGGCCGCACTGGAACAGCAAGCCTGGGCCGCCAGCCTGCCAACCCGCGATGATTCCCTGGCAAACCCGGTCAGCTTTGACCCAAATCTCGACAGGATGGTTAGCCCTGAAGAGTTTCACATGGTCATCTGGTCTTTGGCGACCAGCTATGGTGACCCTGAAACGGGAAAGATCTTGCTGGAAGACCTCACGACCGACTTGGCGCGTCCTGAGGGTCAGGAGCGCCGCCTGGCGAATGCGCCTGAGCGTCCACCTCGCCGCACCAATTTCTAATTCTGGTCCGGCTTCACCGGGTCGGTTTGGTCAATACCGCTGGACGCGGTGGGGTGGTCGTTTTCTCCAAACCCATCTGCAATCAGACTGGCAATCGCCGTTACGGCTTCCGCTGCCGCCGGACCGCTGGCCTGAATTTCAACCTCACACCCTTTCGACGCCACAAGAAGCAAGAGGTCCATGATCGAGCGCGTATCGGCCGATGTTTCCTGATGGTGCACAGTGACGACCGCATCAAAGGTCGCAGATAAGCGAGACAGCTTGGCCGCAGCGCGAGCATGTAGCCCTTTCACATTCACAATGGTGGCGACCTGGCTGGAAGTTCGGCCCATCACGCCTTGCTCAGGAGATCAGATGCAATGTTGATGTAGCGACGCCCCGCATCCGCCGCCAATTCTGCCGCCTCGACCAACGTCACCTGGTCTCTCACCTCTGCCAGTTTGATCAGCATTGGAAGGTTTACGCCGGCAATCACTTCGATTTTCCCAGCCGGCATCACCGAAATCGCCAGGTTTGAGGGCGTTCCGCCAAACATATCAGTGAGAATAATGACGCCGGCCCCATCATCGCATGCACGGGTCGTATCGCGAATCTCTTCCCGGCGCGCTTCGATATTGTCATCAGCTTCAATGGTGATCGCGCGAAACCGCTTCTGCGCACCGACCACGTGTTCAGCAGCAGCGACCAGCTCTCGAGAGAGCTTTCCGTGACTGACCACAACCACACCAATCATACAGCGCCTCGCCCTGCCACCGTCGCAATACTGTCACGCTGACGCGAGTATCGGCGCGGGTCAACAGCCGTTTTACGGGGTCGACACCTCAGGCAGGGAAATCGTCATCGGCGCACCCGGCCCAAGGTCAAGCCCCAGGAAGATCCAAATCATCATCAGGCCAACCCCGGTAATCAACAACCAGATCGAATAAGGAATCATCAATGCGGTAAGACTGCCGAGACCAAAATCTTTCTTCCAGCGCTGCGCAAAGACGAGGATGAGCGGGAAATAGACCATCAGCGGTGTGATGATGTTGGTCGCGCCATCGCCGACTCTGTAAGCTGCGGTTGCGCCCTCCGGGCTGATTCCGAGCAGCATGAGCATCGGCACAAGCACCGGGGCCAGCAGTGCCCATTTCGCGCTGGCGGACCCGACAAACAGATTCAACACACCAGCAAACACGACGATCATTCCGATCACGACCGGCAGTGGCAATCCGCTCGACTGGATGGCATCGGCGCCGTGCACAGCGGATATCAGTCCCAGATTTGACCAGCCAAACATCGCCACAAAATGCGCAGCGGCGAAAGCGAGCACGAGATAGTATCCCATGTCCTTCATGGCCTCAGCCATCATGTTCACCAGGTCTTTATGGTTCTTGATCGTTCCTGCCGCGGCGCCATAGGCCCATCCCGCCGCCAGGAACAAGACCAGGAATCCGCCGACCAGTGATCGGAAAAACGGATTGGCCTTCGAATACCACGGGTCACCTTCGGTGCCCGGGCCATCGGCCAGAAGCGGCGTGCCCGGACCGAATGTCATCGCCGCCCAAAGCGCGCAGACGCCCAACACAGCAAATCCAGCCCAGGCAAGGCCTTTCTTTTCGCCATCAGTCAGCGCGCGGTCTTCGTCGCCGTAGCTCTGCATATCGCTACCGGCATCGGGAACCCATTTGCCCAGGCGTGGCTCCACAATCCGGTCGGTTACAAACCAGATCACCGGCAGGTAGATGAACAGAAGGGCACCGATAAAATACCAGTTTCCGGCAATGTTCATGGCCCACCCGGCGTCTATGCTCGACACCTCATAGGCTTGTTCCGTGATCCCGAAGAGCAGTGCATCAAGCTGCCCTGGTGTGAAATTGGCTGAA
>JBCCAA010000046.1:0-22906 GCA_039815055.1 Pseudomonadota bacterium
CCAGACCGCTGGTCCTTTGGACCGGTTGAGCATTCGAAACTGGATACCGGATTGATCGGCCACTCGCGCCATTATGCCATCCAGGGCGTCGATTTCCCGAACCAGATGACCTTTGCCCAAACCACCAATCGCGGGGTTGCACGACATCTCGCCAATCGTTTCCAGTTTGTGGGTTATCAACGCCGTGACGGCACCCGCGCGTGCAGATGCAGCCGCAGCCTCACAGCCGGCATGCCCTCCACCCACAATGATGACATCGAAATCGGTCGCCATCGGCCCTTTACCAAAACTGAGAAATCCGTTGGCGGTATATAGGGTCTCTGTACGCCGCCGTCACTTGCCGATGCAGAAGGCGGAGAAAATTTCGCCCAACACGTCTTCTATACCAATTACGCCGAGCAATTGAGAAAGCTCGCCCGCTGCCTGGCGCACGTGTTCCGCAACGAGTTCTGATCCCAACCCACCATCCAGACCTTCTATGGCGGATTCGATTTCAGAAGTCGCAGCCTGCAAGGCGAGACGGTGTCGGCGCCGTGTAATCAATGGGGAGGGTGTTTTGGCCACCAGATCGGCGAGCTCCTGTTCCAAAACGCGGAGAAGATCGTCTATCCCGTTCCCCGTCTTCGCCGATAGATGAAGTGTTTCACGTGAAACATTCTGGGGCGAACTCACCAGATCAGATTTGTTTGACACGTCGATGATACGCGTGGCGCCATCCAGGGCGTCGTCTCCTTCGGGTAGTGTTCCATCACGGACGTGGATCACCACATCCGCGCTTGCAGCAATGTCTCGCGCCCGACGAACACCTTCCTGTTCAATCAAGTCTTGTGTCTCTCGCAGGCCCGCCGTGTCAGAGAGAATCACGAGATATCCGGCAAGGTTCAGCCGTACCTCAATGATGTCGCGCGTGGTCCCCGCGACATCCGTCACGATCGCTGCGTCTCTACCAGCCAGCCTATTCAGGAGACTGGATTTCCCAACATTCGGCGCGCCGACCAGTGCGACCTGGAAACCATCTCGAATGCGCTCACCGACATTATCATCGCCCAGCGCGACGGACAGTTCGGCCTGGAGTGAATCCAAGCGCGCCTTTACCGGCGCGGTGGTGAAGTCCGGCGCGTCCTCTTCGTCTGGGAAATCGACGGTGACTTCAATCAACGCCAAAGCTTCCAGCAGCATCTGGCGCCACCGATCCATTTGATCAGATGTGACGCCGTTGAGCTGACGGAGCGCTTGGGTTCTTTGGGCAGCAGTATCGGCCTCGACGAGGTCTGCCACCGCTTCGGCCTCGATCAAATCGAATTTACCAGCCTCGACAGCACGCCGGGTGAACTCCCCCGCGTCTGCGAGCCGGACCCCATCAACCTCACAAATCGCATCAAGGGCGGCCTCGACCACCGCGCGCCCGCCATGAAGCATCAATTCCAGGACATCTTCTCCCGTAAAACTCGCCGGCGCTGCGTAGAATACGGCGACAACCTCGTCAATTTGTTCTTTATTTGTTCCTATTAGGCGACAAAGCGTTGCAGCCCTTGGTTTCAGGGTTTTGTTCAGACATCTGCTGGCTATTTCCACGGCTGCCGGGCCCGACACGCGCACCAATGCGATCGCTGATGGGACCTGACCGGAGGCCAGGGCGCAGATCGTATCGCGCGCGGACATCGCCGCGATCGTCCTAATTGTTCATGGCATCGAAGAATTCACTGTTCGTCTTCGTCTGGCGAAGCTTATCGAGCAGGAATTCGATGGCGTCGGCCGTGCCCATCGGATTGAGGATCCGGCGCAGCACGTGGATTTTCGATAGCTGTTCCTTCGGTGTGATCAGCTCTTCTTTCCGCGTACCCGACTTCATGATGTCGATGGCCGGGAAGACGCGTTTGTCGGCGATTTTGCGATCCAGCACGACTTCGCAGTTACCCGTACCTTTGAACTCTTCAAAGATCACTTCGTCCATGCGTGACCCAGTCTCAATAAGCGCCGTGGCAATGATCGACAGCGATCCACCATTTTCAATATTCCGCGCCGCACCGAAAAACCGCTTCGGACGTTGCAGAGCGTTTGCATCGACACCGCCGGTCAACACCTTTCCGGAGCTTGGAACCGTCGTGTTGTAGGCGCGACCGAGGCGCGTAATGGAATCGAGAAGGATCACAACATCGCGGCCATGTTCCGCCAGGCGTTTGGCTTTTTCGATCACCATTTCAGCAACCTGGACGTGGCGCGTGGACGGCTCGTCAAAAGTGGACGAAATCACCTCGCCTTTCACGGACCGCTTCATGTCGGTCACCTCTTCTGGCCGCTCGTCAATCAGCAGGACCAGAAGATAACACTCGGGGTGGTTTTCCTCGATCGATTTAGCGATGTTCTGGAGCAGCACGGTTTTACCCGTTCGGGGCGGCGCAACAATAAGTGCGCGCTGGCCTTTACCAATCGGCGCGACAATGTCGATCACGCGACCAGACCGGTCTTTCTTGGTGGGGTCGCGCCCCTCCATGGACAGGCGTTCTTCGGGGTAAAGCGGTGTCAGATTGTCAAAGTGGACCTTCTGGCGGGCGCGCTCCGGGTCTTCGAAGTTAATCGCATTCACAGCATCAAGTGCGAAGTAACGCTCGCTTTCGCGGGGCTCCTTGATCGGTCCTTCGACCGTATCACCGGTCTTCAAACCGGCACGCTTCAACACCTGGGGGCTGACATAAATGTCGTCGGGACCTGGCAGATAATTCGATTCCGGCGAGCGCAGGAACCCGAATCCATCGGACAACACCTCGAGGACGCCCTCACCAATGATCTCGATTTCGCGTTCCGCCAGCTCTTTCAGGATCGCAAACAACATATCCTGGGTACGCAGAGACGACGCGTTTTCGACCTCTACTTCTTCAGCATAAGCGAGAAGTTCGGTTGGGCTTTTTGATTTAAGGTCTCGAAGCGTCACACGTGTGACGTTCTCAAAGGCTGTATCGGGCATGTGTCCTAGAAGAATAAAGGGCCGCTCTGTCGGAATGGACTGGGCCGGGGCTGCACCCGCATTCGGATGCACTTATGAGATATGGTTACAGTTGTCGCAACTCGTCAAGCGACATTTTTCTGACATCTGTTTGAGCAGGGTCAGTTGAGCCTAGAAAGGCTTCGGCACGGCCAGCAGCACAACACCGATCATCAGCATAAATGGAACCTCATTGAGCAAACGCAACTGCTTTTCCGAAAGTGTGCCGTCAGCGCGGTCAACTTTCTTGCCGATGCTAATGATCCAGCCATGTATCCCCGACAGAATGATCACGAGTACCAGCTTCCCATGAAACCAGCCTTGCTCAAGCAGGACCGGATTCACCCAAAGCATGAGCAATCCCAACACCCATGTGATGATTAGTGCTGGATTCATGATGATCATGCGGAGCCGTCGCGACGCATCCGACATTGTATCAAACAAGGGCTCGCCAGGCTTTGATGCCAATTGATAGATCCGCAGTCGCGGCGCCATCAACAAGCCAGCCATCAGAGCAACGACGAATATGATGTGAAGCGCCTTGATCCATAGGTAGTATGGCAAAAGCAGTTCGGCCATCAGGCAGGCTCCGCGTGGGGGCAGTCAGACCACCTTTTCGGGCACAGGCGGCCGCCGGCACACGAGCGAAGCGACCGGTCGTCGGCCAGTGCGGCATCCACTTCGTCCGCCAAGGCTTTTATGAACACGTCAATCGTGCCGAGCGCGGGCACATTTATATAGCCGACAGCGCCGAACTCCTCGGCCACTTCGCGGTATTCCTCGCCCAATTCGACCAGTGTTTCGATATGGTCTGAAACAAACGCAACCGGCGCAACAACGATATGTTCACCGGCTTTGGAGGCCTCTTCGATCACGTCTTCCGTGGCGGGCCCAATCCATTTCAGTGGTCCAACGCGTGATTGGTAGCACACGGTCGTATTCCAGGAGTCCGGCAAGTGTGGCACGAGCTGCGCCGCCATTTGCTCTACCTGCCATTGATACGGGTCGCCGTCCTTGACCACACGTTCGGGTAGACCGTGGGCTGACATCAAAAGATGAACCCTGTCCGGCGACCCGTTTTCTTCCCAAGCGGACATGATCTTTTGCGCATGGGCAATGATGAGGTCATCGTTCAAGGGATAACAGCATACGGTTTTGACCGGCAGATCGCTGTGTTCAGCCCATTCTTTCGCCGATGATCCCGTCGTCGTTGAGGAAAACTGTGGGTACAAGGGCAACAGAATAATCTCATCAGCGTCCCACGCGGCCACCGCTTCGGCGGCTTCATGGGTGAAAGGATGCCAATACCGCATGGCAATGAAACATTTGTGGGTGTTTTCAGGATGGCGTGCATCGAGCGCTGATTCGAGTGCCGCAGCCTGCTTTTCGGTTTCCGGGAGCAGGGGCGATCCACCACCCGGCGCATCCATCATCGCGTAATTTTCTGCAACAGCCGGCGCTCGCAGGCGAGAAATCAACTCTGATAGCGCCCAGCGGATCGGTCCTGGCGCACGAATGATCGCCGGATCAGAGAACAGGTTCTTCAAAAACGGCCGAATGGCCTGTCGGTTGTTGGGTCCGCCCAGATTAAACAGGACGATCGCTATTTTACGGCCCATCGGCACGCCACTCCCTAACGGTTTTCACCACTTCTTCGACATGGGCGATGGGTGTGTCTGGTAGCACCCCGTGTCCAAGATTAAAGATATGGGGCCGGGCTGAATAGGCGGCGAGCAATTCACGGGTGCGTGCGACCATCCGCGCACCGCCAGCACGAAGAAGTAGCGGATCCAGATGGCCCTGAACTGGAAAATCTGGCGGCAACACGCCATTGACCTGGTTGGGCAGGATCGATGTATCCAATCCAACAGCTGAAACACCAGTTTCGGCAACGTAGTCGGACAACATGGCCCCACCGCCGCGCGGAAAGCCAATAATAGGCACGGTCACACCGAGGTCGCGCAAGGCCTTTACCAATGCAGCGTTGGGTCTGATCACCACTTCCTTGAAAACATCATCTGGCAACCCTTCGGCCCAGGACTCAAATATCATCAGCGCGTTTGCACCGGCTTCAACCTGCTTCGCCATGTAAAGCGCTGACACTTCGACGATCTTGTCCAAACACGCTGCGAGAACATCAGGTTTTGTATACGCCCAGCTGCGCGTCTCAGACTTGTCGGTTTTTCCCCGCCCCTCAATAGCGTACAGCAACACGGTGAACGGCGCGCCGGCAAACCCAATCAGTGTCGTCTCGTCTGGAAGCTGTGCGCGTACCCGATCCACGGTTTCATAAACAGGCGACAATCGATCCGCAGCGGCAATCGCCGAGCGTCTTTCCAGATCGACAACGCTTTCTATCCTCTCGACAATCGGGCCAATGCCCTTCTCGAACCGAACGCCGAGACCGAGCGCATCGAGAACCAGCAGGATGTCAGCAAACAGTATAGCCCCGTCCATGCCATATCGCCGGATGGGCTGAAGCGTCGCTTCGGTGGCCAGACTTGGCGTGTAGCAAAAATCCAGAAAGTCCTTTGCACGCGATCGCAGCTCCAGATATTCCGGCAAGTGTCGTCCCGCCTGACGCATCATCCACATGGGAGTCTTCTCGGGGCGTCTGCCACAGAGAACCGCCAAAAGAGGTTTAGAGTTCACATCAGCAAGCATGGCGAATTCAAACTCCCAAAAAATCAAATCTACGGATGATGATGACTATGACGTGGAATTCGGGAAAAAAAGCGCGGCAATCCGTCTTTTCCGGTTTCTTCACGTGTCCTTCACAGGCGTCGGATACCAATTAACACTCTGTTAAGGTTTTGCGACAGCATGGATTTTTGCGGCCCTGAACGGTCGTTTTCCACAATGGCGAACGAAGGTGGACCGGGGCGGAAGAAACTCTGCAAGTATGTGAAAATCCTGTGGTCATTTCCGGACAAACCTGAATCTCACAACCACCATCACAACTTGCGGGATTTGCCAGCGCGGCGCATGTAATGAAGATGACAAATTTTGGCGCGCATACCGACCGGCTAAGCCTGTATTTCAATGTCCACCTGGTTTCTGACAGCACCGGTGAAACCCTGAATGCCGTGATGCGCGCATCAGCGGCCCAGTTTGAGCGCGTGCAGCCTCTTGAGCATAACTACTATCTTGTACGGTCTCAAAAGCAGTTGTCGCGGGTTTTGCGCGAGGTCAAAGCGGCGCCCGGCGTGGTGTGGTACACAATTGCCGACGAGGCCTTGCGCCAAACCCTGGAAGAAGAATGCCGCGCCGCGGCGATTCCAACTCTGCCGGTGCTCGACCCGGCGGTGCATATGCTGTCGCGGCATCTGGGCATCATGGCGACGGAGAAAGTGGCTGGTCAGCACTCCATGACACAGGAGTATTTCGACCGGATTGAAGCGATCGATTTCGCCCTGCGCCATGATGATGGACAAAACACCCAGGGGCTTGATTCAGCCGATGTCGTGCTTGTGGGAGTCAGCCGAACGTCGAAAACACCGACGTGCGTCTATCTGGCAAATCGCGGCGTACGCGCCGGAAATATTCCGCTGGTGCCGGGTGTTCCCCCTCCACCTGCACTGATGGAGCTAAAAAAGCCGATGATGGTGGGTTTGAAAATCAGCGCCGAACGTCTGGTTCAGATTCGCCGTCAAAGACTGCTGTCGATCAATGAATCGGGCGAGACCAGTTACGCCGATGAGCAGGCCGTGCAGGATGAGGTGACTCAGGCCAACCGGCTCTATCAACGCAATAACTGGGTGGTGATCGACGTGTCGCGACGGTCAGTAGAAGAAACAGCAGCCGCGATCCTGAACAAGCTGAACGAGCGGCGGGGCCACTGATGCAAGTAATTTTGGCGTCGGGCAGCGCGAGCCGGCGAGCCCTTTTGGCGGGCGCGGGCGTCGCGGCGGAATCCGTAAAGCCCAATGTCGACGAGGACGCGGTCAAAGCCGCCCTTCGCGCGGATGGATTGCCAGTGCGCGACCAGGCCATGGCGTTGGCGGAACTCAAGGCGCAAAAAGTGTCAGCAGGGCACAACGGCCTTGTGATCGGCGGTGACCAGATGTTGGCGCTGGAGGGGGCCGCGTTCGACAAGCCCGCGGATCTGGACAGTGCACGTTCGCACCTGCGCGCACTGTCGGGCAAGACCCACACATTGGAAACTGCCTTGGTGATTTGTGAAAACGGCGAAGCGGTCTGGCGGCATCTGGCGCGGCCAAAGCTCACCATGCGACCGCTCTCCGAAGCGTTCATTGAAGACTATATCGTGAAATCTGGCGACGGTCTGCTCTCCACGGTCGGCGCCTATAAACTGGAAGCGCTCGGCGCCCAGTTGTTCACACAGATCGAGGGCGACTATTTCTCGATCCTGGGATTGCCGCTCTTGCCGCTGCTTGACTATTTGCGGGTCCGCGGAGCGCTGGCGACATGACCCAGTTGTTTTGCGTCGTTGGCGATCCGATCAGCCATTCTCTTTCGCCGCTCATCCACAATGGGTGGCACCGCGATCTAGGTATCAACGCGGAATATGCCGCCGCAGAAGTGCCTAAAGGCGATTTCGCAGAAGCCCTTGGCACATTTACGCGAGAGAATTTTTGCGGATTGAACGTCACGCTCCCCCACAAGGTCGCTGCGCTACAGGCGTCCACGAGCCACAGCCCGGATTGCGCAAGAATCGGCGCCGCCAACACGTTGATCCGAATAGAAACCAACCAATGGCACGCCCACAACACAGATGTCAGTGGCTTCCGCGATGCCGTGACGGCCCGGTGGGGCGATATTCGCGGGGCGTCCGCGCTCATTATTGGCGCTGGCGGCGCGGCGAGGGGTGTTTGCGCTGCATTATCTGATCTCGGCGTGTCCATTTCGATCGCCAATCGCACCCGTGAGCGCGCGGAAGACTTGTGCCGGGACCTCGGCTTGGAGGGCCTCCGCGTTTTACCGCTCGATGCTGTGACAAGCGATAGTGTTGCCAGCAACCTGTTTGTGAATTGTCTGAGTGTTGGCCATGACGGCACCCATCTCCAATTGCCGCAAGGCCATGGCCGCATGTTCTTTGACATTTCATACGGAAAAGCCGCTGCGCCGACGCTGAATCACGCCACCCGGCAAGGCTGGCAAACCGAAGATGGCCTGGCCATGCTCGTCGGACAAGCCGCAGATTCCTTTGAGCTTTGGCATGGTGTGGCGCCAGACCGCGCAAATGCCATGACCCGTTGCCGCGCGGCACTGGAGGCGATTTCGTGAAGATTTTAGGCCTCACGGGCGGTATTGCCATGGGAAAAAGCGCCACGGCGGGTCTGTTCGCGGAAGCCGGCATTCCGGTCTATGACGCCGATGCGGCGGTTCACGCGCTCTATCAAGCCGGCGGGGCAGCGGTTGCGCCGGTGGAAGCGGCTTTTCCCGGTGTCACAGGCCAGGACGGCGCCATCGACCGCGCGAAACTACGCGCCTGTGTTGCGCAGGATGCTGACGCGCTCAAAACACTGGAGTCCGTCGTTCATCCCCTCGTCGGTGGCGTTCAAATGTCGGCGCTTCAAGCGGCTCAAGAGTCCGGTGCGCCATGCTTTGTTCTGGATGTCCCGCTTCTGTTTGAGACGGGCGGAAACGCGCGCTGCGACTACATTGCCACAGTGACCGTTGCGCCCGAAATCCAGCGAGAACGGGTCCTCGACCGCGCGACAATGACGGAAGCCGAATTTGAAGCCATTCTTGCCAAACAGATGCCCGATGCTGAAAAGCGTGCGCGCTCTGATTTCATCATCAATACCGGGTTCGGTTTCCAGTTTGCCCGCGATCAGGTCCGCGCCATAATTGATCTGATGATTCGTTTGGGCGATGGAGAACAGGGATGAGCGAAGCAATCCGCGAAGTCGCATTCGACACAGAGACAACAGGACTGGAGCCCGAGAATGGCGACCGGATTGTCGAAGTTGGCGCGGTTGAACTGATCAATCATATCCCAACGGGCAAAAACCTCCGCATTTTGATCAATCCGGCCCGCGCGGTGTCTGAGGCCACAGTCCGGGTGACCGGCATTACCGATGATATGTTGGTAGATAAGCCGTTTTTCGAAGACCCAAGCGTCGTTGACCGCCTTGTAGAGTTTATCGGGCCGTCGAAAATCGTCGCGCACAATGCCAAGTTCGACCGCGGCTTTCTGAACATGGAGCTGCGCCGTTGTGGTCGCCAGCCGTATGAGGAAGAGCTTTGGGTCGACACGTTGGCCATTGCTCGCAAGCGGTTTCCGGGATCGCCCGCCAGTCTGGACGCCCTATGCCGACGGTTCAATGTGTCTCTGGAAAGCCGAACCTTGCACGGTGCGCTTTTGGATGCCCAGCTATTGGCAACGGTGTATCTAGAATTGCTTGGAGGCCGCGCCCGGGCTTTTGAATTTGATGGGGCTCGGTCTGGCGAAGGCGCCAGTGAGCATTGTGGACCCGCGCGGCAACGAGAAAAACCCTTGCCAACACGCCTGACCCACGCGGAATCTGAACGCCACGCAGAGTTTGTGGACACGCTAGGCAATGAGCCAATCTGGCGTCAGAAGGTCGGATGATAGCGCGCGCTCTTTAAATTCAGGGTCTACTGGCCTAATTCGAGCCCATGTCGCATCGCAAACTCACTCCATCAGAGCAACGTGCCTGGTCTCGTGTGGCGCGCACTGCGCGTGCGTTGCCTGGGGCGACCATGCCGCCACCCGCGCCTGCATTAGATCCCGCCACCAAACCCGAAAAAGCACCCAAAAGACGCGAAAACGAGCGTTCAGAGCCGAAAGAGACCTTCAGCACCGCCAAACTGGAGGATCGCTCCAATCACCGCGAGGTACGGCGGGGACGGATGGAGGTCGATGGGCGCATCGACCTCCACGGCATGACCCAGGCCCAGGCCGACCGCGCTTTATCATCGTTTCTGATTAGCCGCCGGGCAATCGGTGCAAAGTGCGTGCTTGTAATCACCGGCAAGGGCCGTGGAGGCGAAGGCGTGTTGCGGCGCAATTTCATCCACTGGTTGGAAACGCCCGCAGCGCGGGGGGTGTTGTCTGGTTGGGCGCCTGCCCATGCGCGCCATGGGGGATCTGGCGCATTTTATGTCTACCTGCGTCGCCTTAAATCTTGACACTTAGGCCATCTGCCAGCGAGCGTTTCAGGGCCAACCACGCCGGAAGAATTCCGGTCACTGCCGCTGCGCCGGTCACCGCCGCCAGAACCTGAATGTCCAACAGTCCGGCGCTCACGCCTGCGAGGACAAGCCCATATAGCTCTGTCAGAACCGGGCCACCCACCCAAAGCCCAATATTGACCACGGCGATCCCTATCAGCGCGCCAAGGGCACCCAAAAGTGCAGATTCCAAAACGAGAAGCAGGAAAATATGGCTGGGCTGTGCGCCAATAGACCGAAGCACGGACATCTCGCGGCGACGCTCGTTCAAGCTCGTCAGAATACTGGTAAGGATCGAGATCAATCCGACCCCGACCACGAACAATGACACCGCGATCAGCGCGCGTTCGGCGGCGCTGGTCAGGTCCCAAAGCTGTGACAGGGCCACGCCGGGAATGATCGCCATGATCGCTTCGCCGCGATGGGTGTCCATGGCGCGCTTGGTTGAAAGAATGCTGCCGCGCCGTTCCAGGCCGACGAGTACCGCGGTCACGGTTTTTGGCGTGAGATCAAACCCGCGGATCATCTCCTCGGAGATCGTGCTGGAGAGAGGGTTTCGCGTGCCCGTTTCCCAGCCGACATGGATTGCGGTGATGGCTTCCAACGACACGTGGAGCGTTCGGTCGACAGGTGTTCCGGTGCGCTCAAGGACGCCAACGACCCGAAACGGGCGATCATCATGCTGCTGAAGCCCGGCGCGGCCAAGCCCGTGGTTCAGAACGAGCGGTGCGCCGAGTTCGTATTCCAGATCGCGCGCCACATCCGCGCCAATCACAGCGTCAAACAGATCGTCGAACAGAGCTCCTTCAGTGAGTGCAAGCTCTCGCCCGCCCGCATATTTGTAGCGGTCGAAATATTCCTTTGTCGTGCCCAGAACGCGGAAGCCGCGGTGGCTATCACCAAGCGACAGGGGCACTGTCCAGGCCACATCATCGCGTTCACCGATCCATTGATATGTTGGCCAGGATACTTCGGCGGTGGCATCCCCCATGCGGAAAACCGAGTAAAGCAGTAGGTTGAGCTGCCCGGTGCGGGCGCCAACTATAAGATCTGTCCCGGAAATTGTGGCGTTGAACCCGGCGCGCGCACCCTGTCGGGTTTTCTCGACACCCAGAAACAGCCCGACGGCCAGTGCAATGGCCAGCACAGTCAACAGGGCGGACCCTTTGCGCGACCACAGGCTCTTTCCAGCGAGGGCGAGGATCGGTCCCATCAGAAGGTGGGCTCCAGAGTTGCCGCGCTGGCGGTGTTGATGTCGTGCAGATCGATAGCGCGGTCGAACCGGCTTGCGAGCGCCGCGTCATGACTGACAAAGATCAAACTGGCCTGGTGGCGGGCGATTTCTGCGGACAGAAGATCAATGAAGCGATCGCGACTATCGCTGTCGAGCGCCGAGGTGGGTTCATCGCAAATGACCAGTTCCGGGCGCCCGATCAGGGCTCTGGCAGCCGCGACGCGCTGTTGCTGTCCGACCGATAGGTTTCGCGCTTGTCGAGAAAGGAGGTCTCGACCTTCAAGGCCGAGCGCAGACAGCAGACGATGGGTCTCATCAGCGAGCGAGCCGTCCAACTGGGTTTTACGACGCTTTGAAAATTGAACCGGTAGCGCGACATTCTCGGCCACGCTGAGATATGGCACGAGATTAAACAGCTGGAACACAACGCCCATATGGTCGGCGCGAAAACCGTCACGCGCCCCGCCGGAAAGCCCCGACAGATCCTGGCCAAGCACCTGAATGTCGCCGGACGTTGGTGTCAAAACACCGGCAATCAGGCCGAGAAGCGTCGATTTTCCAGAACCAGACGGCCCGCGCAGAAACACGTGCTCGCCCCGGTCCACGCCAAACGCATCGATCTTCAGAAGCGGCGGCTGGCGTTTGTCCCAGGCAAATTCAACGTCGGTCAGGCTAACGGTTTTAGGGGCCATGGGCGCTTCTGGACTTTCAAGCCGACTTTACGGCCAGGTGAGCGAGCGGGTGTCGCGATCAAGCTCCACTCCGGTCTGGTCGACCCCGTCCAATACCGCCAGCTCCACCGTCTCAAGGGCTTCGAACGTCTCAAACGCCGTGAGTGTGATCTCATCCAGGTCCCCCGGTGAGGCGCACGTGAATATGTAGGTCGCATCGGCCGAACCGTGATCGCCAGCGTAGCGGAACAACACGTCGCTACCGGTGAAGACACAACCGGCCTGGCTATTCAAATCCACAATTGCAGATGCGTTCAGCAGGTCGCCGCGCAACAGTTCGCGAGCCGCCAATTCATCCGGCGTATCCGGTTCAGCTTCGCGTCCACCGAGGCTGGCCAAGGGCGCATTGAACGACACCGTCAATTCTGCGCCATCCAGCACCAGCGCCCCGTCGGCGGCGCCGTGGACATGGGCTTCGCCTACGAACTCTTCACCGTGGTCATCGCCATGGTCATCCTCAGGGTGGTCGTGATGATCTTCGTCATCGGCGTGATCATGCTCGTCGCTGAGGTCCTCAACCGGTTCTGCATCTGTGATGACAGGATCTGCGGTTTCGGCCAGGCCTTCCGCCTCGATTGAAACCGGATCGGCGACGGGCGGTGGAGGTGCAGGTTCAGTCGGCTGGCTAGGCGGTTCCGCTGGCCCGCCGCAAGCTGCGAGCGCAAGCGTGAAAAGTGAGGTTGAAACGAGATGAAGGCGGGACATCGAGGGATTCCTTTTTACGCGTCAAATAACAGCAAATCCGCTTTGCCAAGTCGAGGATGATATATTATCACACCGGCCTCGTTCTCAAGTGAAACCGTATCCGGCTTTCGCGCGGAAGGACCGCGACCATGGCGCTGCCGCTACCCGTACTTTTTGGCCTGATTGCGGCAGCAGTGACCGCATTGGGGCTAATGTGCGTGGCGTTTCGCGCAGCGTGGACGGCCCGCCATGCGGATCTGTTCGCGATTGCCGCCGGCGGCATGTTGATCACGCTGGCCTTTCTGCACCTGGCGCCAGAGGCATTCATGCGCACGTCGTCGGCCCCGGTCTGGATGTTGACGGGGTTTCTGGCCGGTCTGGTTCTGCATCAGGGCGCTCGGTGGGTGACGGGATTTGAGCCGAGCAGAGGGGAGCAGGGGCTTGCCCTGGCGATCGTGCCTTTGGCCGCGATCGGAATTCACAGCCTGATTGACGGTGTTGTCTACGCCATCAGCTTTGAATCCAGCTTCGAATCTGGCCTTGCCACGTCACTTTCCCTGATACTCCATGAGTTTCCGGAAGGAATTGTCGCATTCATGATCGTTCGCGGCGTGGGCGGGTCGGTGAGAACATCCTTGCTTCTGGCAATTCTTGTGGCTGCCGTCACAACACCGCTTGGCGCGATCTTGGCGGGGCCGGTGCTGACGACCCTCGGCGATGCGGCGATTGGCGCGCTGTTCGCCCTATCCACAGGGTTGCTTGTGTTCGTTGCAACGGGCCCGCTGCTCGCGCCGCTGCGACATGAAACGGCCATTCGCGGCGGCGGTGCGCTGGGCGCCGGCGTGGGGCTGGCCCTTGCCTTAAGTTTCAGCCCGTTACATGTCCACGGTGTCGACGATGATGGACACCACCATGACCATGACGGACATGATCACCATGCAAAGCTCCCCCGACTGGGCCATTAAGAAGGCCCTTCTGGCGATTTTGGCGGTTTTTACACTGGCGATTTGTTTTGCGGGTGTCGCCGCCGCGCATCCCGAGGACGAGTTCTGTCTGCCGGGTGGTGAAATCGATCCGGCATTGTGCCGAGCGCTTCAGGAAATTGATCGCGCTGGGCCTGTCATCCGCACGACACCAGATGGCACCGTCTTGCCGGAGCTGGACCTCGATCGGCCTTGGCAGGACACCCTGGGTCTTTATGTGAAAATTGGTGTTGATCACATCTTGCCCGGTGGGACCGATCATATCCTGTTTGTGTTGGCGCTTGTGTTGTCGACGCGGCGGTTGAAGTCGCTGGCGCTTCAGATTTCAGCGTTCACCCTCGCCCATACGTTGACCCTTGGCCTGGCTGCGACAGGGGTGATTTCGCCGGCCGCCAGCGTGGTGGAACCGCTCATCGCGCTGACCATCGCTTTGGTGGCGATAGAGGTGATCTTCTTCAAGGAGCCGCCGAGATGGCGCCTTCCGGTCGTTGTTCTTTTCGGGTTGATTCACGGCATGGGCTTTGCCGGATTCTTCTCAAGCCTTGGGCTGCCGCAGGGCCAGTTCCTGTCAGCGCTGGCTGGCTTCAATATTGGCGTTGAAATCGGCCAGCTGGTGGTCGCGGCTGTAGCCGGCGTCGTTCTGTGGTTTGCGCGCAAAGCGCTTTCAGGCGTGGAGCGCGAAGCATACTTTCGGCCCGGCATCATTATTCCAGCATCTCTGGGTGTGTCAGCGATTGGTGCGCTCTGGTTTGTTGAGCGCGTAGCCGGGGTCTGATGTTTACTGGTTCGGTATGAGCCCGGCTTCAGTTGGGTCGCCGACCATTTTTTCCAGCGCCTTACGCAGTTTGCCGAGGGCCTGGTGCTCGATCTGACGCACGCGTTCCTTGGAAATGCCCAGTTCCTTGCCCAGCGTTTCAAGCGTGACCGTGTCCTCAGACAAGCGCCTCTGTCGAATGATCAGCGTTTCACGGGCGTTCAGTGCCGTTAGAGCATCGGCAATCCATTGTTTGCGGCGTTCAGTATCGTGACTTTCCTCAACGGCCTGGTCGGGGGTTGCGCTCTCATCGGCAAGCAAGTCCTGCCACTGGGCGTCGCCATCCACCGCAAGCGGCGCGTTGAGAGACCGGTCGGAGGCGGAGAGGCGAGACACCATGGCCTCAACATCGCGCTCGGGTACACCGAGATGCTCTGATACCCAGGTCTTGTTCTCGCGGGTGATGACGCCGTCATCCGTATCGTTGATCTTGGCCCGCAAGCGGCGAAGATTGAAAAACAGGGATTTCTGAGCCGCCGTCGTTCCCGTGCGTACAATCGACCAGTTGCGCAGAACATAGTCCTGTATTGAAGAGCGGATCCACCAGGATGCATAGGTCGAAAAGCGCACTTCCCGGTCCGGCTCGAAGCGTGCGGCGGCTTGCATCAGGCCTACATTGCCCTCTTGCACCAGATCAGACATGGGGAGCCCATAATTGCGGAACTTTGATGCCATGGAGATAACAAGCCGCATATAAGCGGTGGTCAGCTCGTGGAGGGCGCGTTCGTCTGAATTATCGCGCCAGCGGCGGGCGAGGTCCAATTCGTGTGCCTGCTCCAGAAGCGGCGCCTTCATGGCTTTTCGAACGAATTTTCGGTCTGCCGTTCCGCTAGCCATTGATGCAGCCATGACCAACCTCCTCAAGCAACGCCTTGTTGGCGCCAGTCTCTGTGTGAGGTTTACGCGGCTCAAATCACAGCGGATCACATTTTGGTCAAAACAGACCTAAGATAGTTTGCGGCGGCGCTGTTTCCAGCGCCGCCGCAATTCATTTTCACGTGCCGTCCGGGTCCTTTCAGGCGGCTTTCTTCTTGGCCAGCGATTCAGCAAGCCGGTCCATGGCTTTGTCGCGGTCGATGTTCTCGACAGCGGCCAGCTCGCGCGCCATGCGGTCCAGGGCGCTTTCATACAGTTGGCGCTCGGAATAGGATTGGTCTGGCTGATCTTCTCCGCGGTGCAAGTCACGCACGACTTCTGCGATAGAGATCAAGTCACCCGAATTGATCTTAGCTTCATATTCCTGGGCCCGGCGCGACCACATGGTGCGCTTGATACGGGCGCGGCCACCGAGCGTCTTAAGGGCGTCATCGACTAGTTTTGTGCCAGCCAGGGCGCGCATCCCGGAGGCTTCGGCGCGATTGGTCGGCACGCGAAGAATCATCTTGTCCTGGTCGAACGAAACGACATAGACTTCCAGCTCCATGCCAGCGACGGTTTGGGTTTCGATGCCGGTTACGGTTCCCACGCCGTGGGCTGGATACACGATAATCTGCCCGACCTCGAAGATAAGCTCCGCGGTTGCCTGTGCCTGTTTTGCCATGAGTACTCGCCTTTCTACGCCACTTTTGCCCGCAAAAAGACCCGTTGCCGGCGCATCAAATGCTGAAGGCCGAACGTCGGGTCTGGGCAATGGTCTGTTAAATGCTCAAGTTCTAACCATAACAGAAAAGCAACGATCTCACAACGCTTTCATAACGTTTGGGATCAGTCGTCGCCGGTTCCGGGATTGGCCGTGAAGTATTTTGCCAGTTTATCGGTCTCGTTGGCAAATTTCTCCCGGTCGGCCGGTGGCTCTTTCATCCGGGTTATGTTGGGCCAGACTTTCGCGAAGTCAGTATTCAGCTTCAGCCATTTTGAATCCGGATCATCTTCAGTATCCGGTTTGATGGCTTCCACCGGGCATTCCGGCTCACACACGCCGCAATCGATGCATTCGTCAGGGTGGATGACCAGCATGTTCTCGCCTTCGTAGAAACAGTCCACAGGGCATACTTCCACGCAGTCCATGTATTTGCATTTGATGCAGGCATCGACGACGATGTAAGTCATAGGGCGTTTGTCCGTTCGCGGTGTGTTTCACCACTCAGATAAACGCGCGGTCGGCTCTGTCAATTACATGATATGCCGATTGAACGTGCGATTGAGCGCAGCTTCACGGTGCGCTCTGGCCGTCGAATTTTATTTGGGCTGTCTGTCGGGCCTGGGCGCGGCGCACATCGTCCACGTGCAGCAGCGACGCCACATGGCGGATATAGGCCTCTTCATACGGGCACTTGTCGCCATCGGAAAAGGCGACGCGGTACAGCCCCTCAATCATCGCAACACGCTCGGACATCGTCAGCTTCTTCACATGTTTGGTGAACTGGTGAGAGCCGGTGGCTTCTTCCGCCAGCATTTCACCCTTTTGAAGCAAATCATCGACCCGCTGGGCATCGAAATCGAAGCTTTCCAGCAAGATCATCGCGATCATGTCGCTTTCCATATTGGCATAAACGCCGTCCACAAGCGCCGCTTCGACCAGCAGCGCCGCAGCGGCTTCATGGGGGTCCAGAGCTTCGTCTGGTGCGGGCTCGCCGCCAAACCAGCGTTTGATCATCTCAATCATCGGCCTCTCCCAACCGTTTGTACAATTCAGCCGCTTCACGGGCCGGGCCGCGGCGCTCACCCACGGCGACAACTTCGACGACCTCGATACGGCGTGCGCGTGTGAAGGTCAAAACATCACCGGGACTCGCCAAAGCGGATGGTTTGTCGGTGCGCCGGGTTTGCCCGTGGCGGGTGATGCGCACCCCGCGTTTCGTAACAGCGGCCGATGACAGGCTGCGGGTTTTGAAAAATCGGGCGCGCCAAAGCCAGACATCCAGGCGAACCGTTGGCGCATCCTCACTCAATCGCGGCTCACCGGAACGGAGTGTAATTGAAGGTCGCGGCCGGCTTGGCGGCGGGTTTTTTCTTCTTTTTTTTCCGCGGTTTGGCTTTCGGTTTCTCGTCGGGAAGCAGAACGGCCAATGCCGCGAACGGGCTGTTGGGATCGGGCCGGCGCTGCTGTGGGCGCTGATTGCGGCGCTGGGCTTTGCCGCCCTCGTCGCGCTTGTGATCTCGTTTGCCAGACGGAGCGCCGCGGCCCTGCCGGTCCTGATCAGGCTTGTCGCCGCGCGGTTTGCGCGCCCGGCCGGGCATATCAGGGCGAGATCTGGAGGCGTACCGCCAAAGCGTGGGCGCGCCCGTCTCAGGGTCTTTCTCGGCCGGTTGCAGGCCGATGCCTTTCAGGACGCCGGCAAACTCATCAGCCGGGGTCGACACAATCGATGCAAGCTCCGGCGGCAGGGCGAACAGGTTCTTTTCAGCCTCTTTGCGGCGCTTGGAGACCTCCCAGGCCAGTCGTTCGGCCAAATCGGCGCGCACCGCCCGCCATCCAAACCGCAGAAAGCCGGTGGCGTGCAGGCTGAGGTCGCGCCACTCGGTGTCCGGCTTGAACGATCCTGCGCCCTCTGGCGGTGCCTGGCACACATCATCATCGAACACGGTGCGAAAACAGGTGATCAGCTTCTGGGCCGCCGGTTTCAGTGCATCCGGCACATAGGCCGCAACCCGGCCTGTGCGCAGGCCTGCCGCACGGAACGCGTCGCGCTGGGCGGGCTCCATCCGATGTGAAGGGTCGTCTTGGCGCAGGTCAATCGCGGCGCCGGTTTCCAGGATTCGGAACGCCAAACCGCGGGCAAGGCCCTCCAGGGGTGCGGCGGCTTCACCAAATTTCAGCGCGTGGAGCGTAGGTAATTTGCGCGCACGCTCATCTGAAACCCAAAGCTCCAGCCTCTGTCTGGCGGCCTCTTTCTGATTGGCTTCGGCTTCTTCGCCGCCGATCAGCTCCACCCGGGGGCTCAGCCAATCCGGGCCCTTGGCCAATCGCGCAATCGCGTCACCGCCAAACAAAAGCGCGCCTGCATCGCTCAGCTGGAAAGCAAGATCGCCAGAGGTTGTGATCTCATTCAGGCGGCGCGCCAGGATTGGCTTAAGTGCCGTGGCCGCTGCGCCGCGCACCGCTTTGCCCTCAAGCGAGCGAGCATTGGACACGGGTTCAAAGCTCAACCCTTTGAGGTGACCCACAATGTGGCCTTCCACGCTGACGTCGCCGCTGGCATTGATGTCTGTCACCAGTGCATCTTCCCGTTTCATACCGGCCAGTAGGGCCGTGGTCCGCTTGTCGACAAACCGTGCGGCCAAAGCGTCGTGCAACGCGTCCGACAGCCTGTCTTCGATCTGCCGGGTCTTTTCACGCCAATGCTCGGGGTTTTCAAGCCAATCTTCGCGATGGGCGGCATAGGTCCAGGTGCGGATGTTGGCCAGGCGCTGCTGGAGGCTGGCAATATCGCCGCGCGGCAGGGACAGTGCTTCCAGGCGTTTTTCCATGGCTGTATTGCCAAGACGCGCATCGGGATCGCGCAGGGTTTCTGCAAGGCCGAGCACCAGTCTGCCATGGCCGTCATGGCCGGCTTTTCGAAAGTCTGGCAGGCGCGCCAGGTCCCAAAGCCGACGTACGACACGCGTGCCGCGCACGTCGGGGCCAATCAACGCGTCCTCGGCCATACGCCGCAGCACCCATTCGTCCAACGCATCCGGATTCTGTCGCAGTTCCGGGCGTCCTGACGGTCGTGCAAGGCTGGCGATGAGCGTTTTGATGGAGCGAAAATCCAGATCCGAATTGCGCCACTGAACATCGTCAACCGGGTCGAATGTGTGATTTTCAATCGCGCGAACGTCTTCTTCTTCAAAGGGTGCGCAGTCGCCCGTGGCGCAGAATACACCGTCGGTGCGAAACCGCCCGGCCCGGCCCGCGATCTGCCCACATTCAGCGGCGGTCAGCATGCGGTGGCGCCGACCGTCGAATTTACTACGCCCGGCAAACGCGACCATATCGACATCGAGATTGAGCCCCATGCCGATGGCGTCTGTGGCGACGAGATAGTCCACTTCTCCATTTTGATAGAGCTCGACCTGGGCATTTCGTGTGCGCGGGCTAAGCGCGCCCATAACCACCGCCGCGCCGCCCTTGTGGCGCCGCAAAAGCTCAGCAATTCCGTAAACAGCGTCAGAATTGAACGCCACAATAGCGGAGCGTTTCGGCAGCTTGGTCAGCTTGATCGGCGGAACATGGGCCAACTGCGAAAATCGCTCGCGGACCAGCGTTTCGGTCTGAAGGCCAAGCCGCGCAAGCAGCGGTCGCATCGTCTCAGACCCCAGAAGCAGCGTCTCGGAATTGCCGCGACAATGGAGAATGCGATCGGTGAACACATGCCCCCGGTCACGATCTTCAGCGAGCTGGATCTCATCGATGGCGAGGCAGTCCACACGCTTGTTTACGGGCATGGACTCGACGGTGCAGACCCAGTACCGCGCCGTTTTCGGCTCGATCCGCTCTTCGCCTGTCACCAGCGCGACGGAGGCCGCACCCTTGGCCGCGACCACCCGGTCATAGACTTCCCGGGCCAGCAGCCTGAGCGGAAGCCCAATCATACCCGTGGCATGACCCATCATCCGCTCCAGCGCATAATGGGTCTTGCCGGTATTTGTGGGGCCGAGAACGGCTTTCAGGGACATGGGCCGCGGGCTATCACCGCTTTTGGGGCGGCGTCCATATTATTTCGGGAAACCTGGAAAGTGATCAGCCGCCGCTATTGCCGGCGCTGGCTTCGTCGACGACGATCGGCTCAAAGCTCAACTTGCTCGCTTGCAGGACAACTTTGCCGATGTCGTCAGTGTCGGCTTCGATGCGCACGGGCCAGGTTGCTCCATTCGGAAGCGGGGCCAGGAACATTTTAAGCGGACCGTCGATGCCGGCCATGGTCTCTTTTTTCTCTTCTTCATTGTCGTCATTGAAGCCGGCCACTTTTTCCAGAACCACATGGCATTCAAGAGCTTCGCCGCGCCAGGCGTCGGATCGCACATCCGTCATGCCGGCATAGGTGAGGTGCAGCCAGGAGAGTTGGCGACCGTCAAATATCTTGATCGGCCCGCCGCAGGGCTTGTCCGCATCGGTGCGCGGCTCAAGGCCAAAATTGATCAACGCAGAGATTGGATCCAGCGCATCAATCTTCTGCTCAGGCGTCGCTGCCGGATCACCAAGGTTGCCGAAGGCCGGCGTGGCGGTCATGGCGACATCATCGGCGCCGTAGGTCAGCTCAACCCGGCGGTTCTTCTTCCCGTCTCGGTTTTGAGAGATATAGGCATAGGTGCTCAGACCCTCTTCGGAGGTGTAGCCGGTTGCTGACAGGGCCAGGTTATAGTCGACCAGAATGTCAGCCAGGCCGGTCGTTCGAACACTGGACGTGATGCGGTAGGAGTCCGGGTGCAGATCGGCGGTGAAGCCCGCTTTGCCTGTAATCGGCAGGATAAACACCCATGCGGACGCCTTCAGCTCATAGGTCACACGCATCGGCTGGCCGGCTTCGACCGCAATCATCGGCGAAGACGGGCGCTCTGAGGAAGAATCCGTCACAGCTGTTCCAGCAAAGCAAAGGGCAGCGGCAACGGTAGCAAACAGTGTGCGTTTCATGGGTATGACTCCTGTCAGGCAATCTACGTCTTTGCGCTTTATACAGGGACGCTGTAATTGAACCTGAACGGGTATGCCGCAGTTCAGCCGCGATTAATACCAGATTTGCCATAAATTTCCCGTGAGAGGGATGACCCTGTCTGTTGACGCAGACACCGCGGCGCTGTAGTAGCCGCTCTTTCGAAATTTGGCCTCCAAGCCCAAGAAGCGGGAACACGCCCATGTCGCGCCAGTGCGAACTCACCGGAACCAAGCCGATGTTTGGCCACAATGTCAGCCACTCCCAGGTGAAAACCAAGCGCCGGTTCGATCCGAACCTGGTTCGCGTGTCCCTGCATTCAGAAACCCTGGAACGCACTTTCCAGCTTCGGATCGCGGCAAAGGCGCTGCGCACCGTGGATAAGCTGGGTGGCCTCGACGGATTTCTGGCCAAGGCGAAGGTGGATCAGCTCTCTGATCGCGCCGCCAAGATCAAGCGCGACATCGAGAAAAAAGTAGACGGCGCCGAGGCCGAATAAGGCCCCGCATCCGGGCCGTGGCAGATAAAAAGACCATCGGGCCCTGGACGATCAACGCTGAAAACGTGGTTTACGAGAACCCGTGGCTGACGCTGCGCCACCATGATGTCATACACCCCGACGGGTCCGACGGGATCTATGGCGTTGTTCACTACAAAAATCTCGCCATTGGCATCCTGCCGCTGTTTGAAGACGGCTCCGTGCCGATTGTTGGGCAGCACCGCTTTCCGCTGGATGCCTATTCCTGGGAACTGCCGGAAGGCGGCGGTCCACACGGTGAAGATCCACTCGAAAGTGCCAAGCGGGAATTGTCTGAGGAAACGGGCTATTCGGCGACCAATTGGGCCGTTCTTGGCGAGGCTGATCTTTCCAATTCCGTGAGTGATGAGCGCGCTTTGATGTTCCTCGCATGGGGTCTTGTTGCCGGCGTTTCGCAGCCTGAAGCATCCGAGGAACTGGCCCACGATCGGATCAGTTTTGGCCAGCTTTTGGATCGGTGTCTGGGCGGCGGCGCGCGTGACGCGCTCACCCAATTGATGGTACTCCATGCCCTGGCGCAATATGGGCGCGGCGAGCTGCCCGAGGGCGCTGCGCAGCGGATCAAGCGCGGCCTCGAGGGTGCTTAAACGCTTGCATTCTGGCGCGCGCGGGCGCACATCCGGCACCCCGAGCAACGAGTACATGCATGGCAGAATCGACCAGCAATACGCCTGATATTCCTCTGACTACCGGGCGAAAGCTGCCGGTATCGGAGCGGGAATTCGTGGTCCTCATTGCCGCGCTGATGGCGCTGAACGCCCTCGCCATTGATATCATGTTGCCCGCTTTGGACGATATGTCCGTGGCCTTCTCCATGGTAAATCCCAATGACCAGCAGATCGTAATTTACGCCTACGTCCTCGGCTTCGGCATTCCTCAGCTGGTGTGGGGCCCCTTGTCTGACAGTTTTGGGCGAAAGCCGATCCTGTTTTTTGCGCTGGCTGGATATAGCCTGATGGGGCTGGCCTGCATTTTCGCGCCCAATTTTGCCATTCTCATCGTGATGCGATTCCTCCAGGGCGTGTTCGCCTCGGCGTGCCGCGTGGTGGCGATCTCGATGGTGCGCGATATCTTTGTCGGCCGAGGGATGGCGCGGATCATGTCGCTGGTGATGACCATTTTCATGATTGTGCCCATCCTGGCGCCGTCCATTGGCCAGGTCGTACTGTATGTGGCCCCTTGGCAGTGGATATTCGCGGCGCTGAC
>JBCCAA010000105.1:0-5713 GCA_039815055.1 Pseudomonadota bacterium
GCGGATTTGAAAGACGGGCGCACGGGCGAATAGGTCAACCCTGCAAACAAAACGAGCGCCACCGCGGCCAGCAACCACAACCCGCGCGACACCAGATAAGCAGATGAGAGACTGCCCGAACGCGCATCAAAGCTGAGCGTCTCCTCCACGCCCTCCGTGAACCCGATCGATATGGCGTCTATGGGAAAGTCCGCCGAAGCGATGATGGGATAGACATAGCCGAACACGTCCACAAACGGGTTGAGAACCCCGGCGTCGGCCAAGGCTCCCGTTGCGGCAGACACCGTTAAACCGGTCATCCAGATGATGAAGAAAAGAAGGTCCCCGAACCAACCGTGTAGCATCGGCCTGGAGGTCAGCAGCGTGCGCACAGCCGCGATCATGGAAAGTGCCGGCGCGGCGATAACGCCTGCCACCAAAACGGTGTCGAGCGGCTTAGCAGCGCCGATCCCCAGCCGCACGACGCCCAGAATGATCCCCGCGGCAACCAAGACAGCCAGCATGATCCAGAGCAGCGCTGTATCGGCCAGCCAGCGGCCCATCATCTCGGCCATGCGCGAATGGCCCAACACATCTGTCACCGCACTTGGCCGCGTTCGTGTCGCGCCGCTGCGCAGGAAAATATAGGCGATGGGCGACAGGAGGGTGGCCACCACCACGCCCAGTTCAAGGCCGATCACATCGGCGCTCAGCACCGGCGCTGCGCCATTGATCACCAACACGCTATAGGCTGCACCAGGGGTTGGGATCATGTAGTGCGCGGCGATGGGCGCCAGCAGAACGACCAGCCAAATCGCAGGATGGCGCAGGTGTTGGAGCAAGTCTGTTCGGAAACTCGACCAGATGACACCCAGGGCCGTCATCGTGTGTGAACCTGCCCGTCCGCAAACGCAAATGCGCGTGCTCCAGCGGCGCGGAAGGGCTCGGCCAAGTGTGTGGTGACCAGCACCACGGCAGTTTTCGCCGCCTCAGAAATCAGTTCAACCATCCGGGTTGCGGTCTTGGAATCCAGCTCTGCCGTTGGCTCATCCAGCGCCAACAGGTGGGGGGCGCCCAACAGCGCCTGGCATAGGATGAGACGGCGTTTCATGCCGCCTGAATAGGCCAGGATCGGCGTGTTTGCCGTCTCGCCCAGCCCAACCCCTTCCAGATAGTGATCGGCCTGGGCGCGAATGGCCCCACCGCCGCCCTTAAGCGCTGCCATATGGTGGAGAAACTCACGGCCCGTAAGGTTCAGAGGCAAGCTTACGGCCTGGGGGGCATATCCCAGCCCGCGGCGAAACCTGCCCCGCTGGGATCGCATCGGCTTTCCATCCCATGCCAGGTTTCCTGAGTTGGGCGACTCAACCGTCGCGCAAAGGCGCAAGAGAGTGGACTTTCCGGCGCCGCTAGGCCCCTCAATAAGGCAAATGCCCTGGGGAAACTCCGCAGTTACCCCGTTCAGAATTGTGCGCTTGCCATACCGCTTCGTGACGTCACTGAGGATCAGCATCTAAGACTAAGCAGCCTGCTGGCCCTCTTTTTCCTTCATCGCGCCGAATTCCTGCTTCACGCGTTCCGCGAGGATTTTCACCGTGAACGGTTTGGGCAGGAAAGAGACCTCACGGTCTTCATCGATCTGGCCGGCCACATCGCGTTCGGCATAGCCAGAGATGAAGATCACGCGGGCGTCGCCCAGCAGGTCCTTGGCTTCTCGCATCAGGGTCGGGCCGTCCATACCCGGCATGACGACATCGGAGATGATGAGATCAAAGCTGCACGGATCTTCGGTGAGCAATTCCAGCGCTTCTTCGCCATCGCACGCCTCCACCACGTCATAGCCACGCGAGACCAGCAGTTGGGCCGCTATGCCGCGCACGCCATCTTCGTCTTCGACCAGAAGAATCCGGCCGCGCCCGGACATATCCACGGGGCGCGCGCTGGCGGCAACCTCATGGGTCTCAGGCGTTTGCTCTGGAATTTCATCAGCTGACAAGGCGGGCAGGTAGAGGTGGAACGTGGTGCCTTTTCCGACCTTGGAGGTGGTGCAGATATAGCCGCCGGACTGTTTGATGATGCCGTAAACCGTTGACAGGCCAAGACCGGTGCCAACGCCCACGTCCTTGGTGGTGAAGAAGGGTTGGAAAATCTTGTCCATCACCGACGCTGTCATACCGCAGCCAGTGTCTTCCACTTCGATCAGCAAATAGTCGCCGTCTTCCACATAAGTGAAGCCCTTTTCGTGGGCGTCTTTTGCGGTGGCGGTTAAGGTGCGGATGTTCAGCTTGCCTCCGGTTCCATCAAACAGCATGGCATCGCGCGCATTGGCGGCCAGGTTGATGATCGCAGTTTCCAGCTGGTTCTTGTCGGCGCGAATGTGCGGCAGGTCGCGGCCGTGGTTCACATCAAGTTCAATCCGTTCGTCCAGAATCTGCCCCAACAGGATGGAGAACTCGCCCAGGAAATCAGTGACGTTGAGTACTTCAGACTTGAAGGTCTGCTGGCGCGCATAGGCGAGCAGCATGCGCACAAGATCGCGGGCCCGAACAGAGAACTCATGGATGGACTTCAGGTTCTCATAGGACGGATCGCCTACCGGGTGGCGCGTCATCAGCGTATCGGTGTTCAACATGATGCCGGTCAGCACATTGTTGAAATCATGGGCCACGCCGCCGGCCAACTGGCCGATGGCCTGCATTTTCTCACCCTGCGCCAGGCGCAGCTCAAGCTGTTTTTGATCTGTCAGGTCAATCACATAGGCAACCGATGGCCGGCCCTGGCCGTCCAGGGTCACGAACACGCTGACATGGCGCGTCTCACCGCCCGCTAGCTTTAATGGTTGCGGCTTGTCGATGGCATCCAGAAGTTTCTCCGCCAGCCTGTCCTGGCCCTCTTCGGCTTCGAACAGGTCAGCAAACCGGGTGCCGGGCGCAGCGCGACCTTCCGACAGGCCCATCAGTGCACGGTTAGAGTCCATAACGATCGCATCATCAACGCTGTTGCCTTGCAAACGTACAGCGCCGAACGGTGCGTCATCAAACATTGGGTCGCCATCCACGCGCGGCGGGCGCGAGGCAGACTGCAACGCCATGCGATCACTGCCCGACTGGGTCTGGGCGTTTGGCAGAAGGATTGTGCGGCCATGGGCTGACGCGCCTTTGCCTGACCAGGTTGTCACTGCACCCACGGGGACTTCCACACCGTCGCGCGCGCGCAGCATGATGTCAGCCCGGCCAGGCGCGCCGGTTTTGCGATCACGCGACAACAGCTTCACAAATTCCGGGCGCATAATGTCGTCCAGTCGCACTTCAGACACCTGTTCCGGCAAGCCAAGCAGTTCACGAAGCCAACCATTTGCATAGGTGATCACGCCGTCAGGACGCGCGGCGAAAAAGCCAATTGGCGCATCGTCGACATAGAGCGAGCGAAGGTCTGCTGCGCCCGTCACTTCCTCACTGCCCGCGATACGGCGCAGGCGCCAAAGCGCGCGCGAGCGCGGCAAGGGCGACACGGTAATTTCGTATTGGGCAGGCATGCCGTCGCGGCCAAGCGCTACGGGCGGCAACACTTCGCGGCGTTGCTGGCCATCCTTGACGGCTTTAGCCAGGCGGTACACCGGCGCAGAAACGCCCGGATTCGCGCCGAACAATCGGTCCACGGACACCGGGCCGTCGTCTTCGCCAAGCGTGACAAGGGTTGTGTCCATCAAGGATTGGTAGGCCTCATTGGCGGCAACAGGCGCGCCCGACCGCTCGACCACAAGTACCGCTTCATCCAGTGCTTCAATCCAGGCAAATCGCGGGCTTTGCGGCGCGGCGGCAGCAGCAGCCGATCCGCGATCCGGGAACAGACCGAGACGTCGCCCCGCCCCGCGCATCACCCACAACAAGAACACCATGCCACCAGCGGCCATGGAAATCAGAAGGATCGGACCCGTCGAGCCAACAGCGGACGGCCAGGCCACAGCCACGCTGGCAGCCGCCACAGCAACCAGTAGGGCGGCCCAGAACAGCAGCTGAAGCACATCAACGCGTCCAGTTGGTTCTTGCACAGCGTCCTGACTGGCAGATTGCATTTCCTGATCCATGGCGATTCACCACTCCTGCCCTGATACCACCATTTGCGACGATTCGCAGGAATGGGGTTAGGGCCTTGGTTGCGATCCAAGGCCATACTGGCATAAACCCGTGGCATTCAAAGGTTAACCAATCCGAAAAAGCTTTTAAGTATTGGTCTACAATCCAGTAATGTTAGTAGTAAACGTCAGGATCGCGATGAAAACGTCCCTCACCGCCCTCACCAGTCTTTTGCTGATCGGCGCCTGCGGCGCGCCTGCCAACACGGCGACTGATTCTGAGCCTGCTGTAACGGCCGAAACCGCCGAAATCACATATACGGCGGAAGACATCGCGGCCGAAACCGAAGCGATCAATCTGTGGTTTGAGGAAAAATTCCAGGAATCCGTCGCCCGCAGCCCGATGACCAAAACGTATCTGGGGTTCAAGGACGAGGATTATGGCCGATGGGACGATCCTTCTATGGCCAATGCGGAGCGCGAGCTAGAGATCCAGCGTGCTGTCGTTGCCGAAATGCAAGACACGTTCACTTATGAAAAACTGGACCAACAGGCCAAGCTGTCCTGGCGGATTGCGGAATACCAGCTGGACCGAGCGGAAACCGATTGGCCGTTTCGCTATCATTCCTACACGTTCAACCAGATGTTTGGCGCACAAAGCCGTATTCCGGCATTTCTGATCAACCAGCATCGCATCGCCACCCCAGACGACGCCAGGGACTATATCTCTCGGCTAAACGGTGTGGAGGCCTACCTCGGCGGCGCCATCGAGATCGCTGAGGAAAGCGCGCGCCGCGGCATCCAACCGCCGACCTTCGTCTACGAGTATGTGCTATCGGATTCCAAGAACATCATCGCCGGGTATCCTTTTGAAGGAAGGCCATCTGATCCGTCACCGATCTACGAAGACATCAAAGGCAAGATCGATGCGCTGGTGTCAAACGGGTCGCTCTCGGAACCAGAAGCAACCTCGCTCATGGTGCAGGCCAGCGAAGCGATGCTTGATTCCGTTGGACCAGCCTTCGGGCAACTTATTACAATGCTTGAAACCCAACAGGCCCTGGCGAACGAAGACGACGGCGTTTGGAAATTGCCGGACGGCGAGGCCTATTATACGGCGCGACTCGCTGCCCAAACCACCACGGACATGACGGCTAGCGAAATCCACGATCTTGGCCTGGCTGAAACTGAGCGCATACACAATGAGATGCGCACCATTATGGAAACCGTCGGCTTTGAAGGTGACCTGCAGGACTTTTTTGAGTTCATGCGCTCCGGTGAGCAATTCTATCTACCCAATACCGATGAGGGCCGGGCCGAATACATTACAGGTGCCATAGATATCATCGCGGGAATGGAGGCGCGGCTGCCGGAAGTGTTCAATCGCTTCCCGAAGGCGGACATGATCGTCAAAGCGGTGGAACCATTCCGCGAAAAATCAGCCGGCAAGGCGTTTTACCAGCGCCCAAGCGCCGACGGCTCTCGGCCCGGAACCTATTACGCCAACCTCTACCGCATGGAAGATATGCCGACCTACCAAATGGAAGCGCTCGCATTCCATGAAGGCACGCCAGGCCACCACATGCAGATCGCCATTCAGCAGGAATTGGAAGGCGTGCCGAACTTCCGCAAATTCTCTGGTGTGACTGCTTATTCGGA
>JBCCAA010000071.1:0-12736 GCA_039815055.1 Pseudomonadota bacterium
CCTGAGCGCAAAACAGTCGGTAGAGCGCATGTTCTGCGAAAAAACATGACCCGCGCCGAAACCGTCCTCTGGTCGAAGTTGCGTCGAAAATAGATGGGTGGTTTCAAGTTTCGTCGGCAGGTGCCCATCGGTCCCTATATTGCGGATTTCGCCTGTCTTGAGGCCATGCTCGTGGTGGAAGTCGACGGCGAATCACACGGCACGCCCAATGAAAAAGCGCATGATGAGGCACGCACGCATTTGCTCCATTCTCGTGGATTCCACGTCTATCGCGCCTTCAACGTGGATATTTATCAGAACCTGACCGGTGTGCTTGAAGCCATCGGGCAACTGCTGCAGGACACGGCCCATGAAAATCCTCCTCACTAATGATGATGGCATCCACGCCCCCGGCCTGACCGTGCTGGAGGTCATTGCCCGCACGATCAGTGATGACATCACCATTGTCGCACCGGAGGTGGAACAGTCCGGCAAGTCCCGCGCTGTGACGCTGACGGAACCCGTACGCGTGCGCGAGATTGAGCCGAAGGTGTTTTCTGTTTCCGGCACGCCTAGCGACTGCGTGTTGCTGGCCCTGCGCGACCTGATGCCTGAGCCGCCGGATCTGATCCTGTCCGGCGTCAACAAGGGCCAGAACATTGCCGAGGACACCAGCTATTCTGGCACCATTGCGGCGGCCATGTTCGGAATGCAGCACAAGATCCCGTCCATCGCGCTGAGCCAGAGCCAGAATTTCCGGGCCCGTGGCTCGTGCCCGTGGGAGACGGCGCAAGCCTGGGGGCCGCGCGCGCTGAAACCGGTTCTGGCGCAGGGCTGGCCCGATGATGTGGTCATCAACATCAACTTCCCCGACCGCGACCCTGATGACGTGGCCGGCATTGCCTATACCCGCCAGGGCTTTCGCGATGAGCAGATCATCCGCACGGAAAAGCGCGAAGACCTTCGCGGCAACAACTATTTCTGGATCGGCTATCGCGGCACGCTATCCAACCCGGATGAGGGCACCGATCTTAAAGCCATCTATGACGGCTATGTTTCCGTCACGCCGCTGCACGTGGATTTGACCCATAACCGGTTTCTCGATCAGATGCGGGCATGGGACAACTGATCACCGACCCGTTTCGCGCCGCCCGGCTTGTGTTGAGGCTGCGCCAGAACGGGATCACCAATAATGGCGTGCTATCGGCGATGGAGGCGGTCGATCGGGGCCGGTATGCGCCGGCCGGGCTGGCTGATCTGGCCTGGGAAGACATGATCCTGCCGCTGCCGTGTGGGCAAAGTCTGCTGCCGCCGCACAGTGTTGCCCGGCTGGTTGATTCTCTGGCCTTGCCGGCTGAGCCTCGCGGTCGCACGCTTCTGATTGGTGCCGGCAGCGGATATACGGCGGCAATCGTTGCACGGCTCTGCAAGGAGGTGGTCGCCGTTGAGCGGTTCAAAGTGTTGGCAAACCATGCCCGCGATCATTTGGCCGCCAATGATGTCCACAATGTCGAGATACTTCAGGAAGACGGCCTGGCGGCGCGCGATGACGGTCCCTTCGACAGTATTCTGGGCGTGGGATTGCTTGAGATTGACAATCCCGGCGTGCTGAAATCCCTTTCGCCGGGCGGCCGTGCGGTGTTTGCGCGCACAAGCGGGCCTGACGGGCATCAACGGATCGGTATATTTGAGGGTGGGGCCTGGCGCATGGGCGGTTCGCTCAGCGTTTCCCTGACGCCGCTGATCGAAGGTGTTGCTCAAGTGCTCTAGTGCTCAAAAGAAGCACAGTGTTCACCTTGTTTGCCTTGGCTGCTGCCCACAGCTATACGGGCGCCTTACGATTCTTTGATCGACTGCGTGAGAGGGAGCTTCGACGCGCATGTTTGGACGTTTTATTACCATGACGGCATTTGCCGCAACGGTGCCAGTTCTGGCCGCTTCGGCGGGTGGCGGGGGCGCTGGTGGTCCCAGCCTTGTGGGCCAGCTACTGTTTTTTATTCCGCTGATCCTGATCTTCTATTTCCTGCTGATCCGGCCACAACAGCAGCAGCGCAAGAAGCACCAGCAAATGGTGAATGATATCAAGCGCGGCGATACAGTGGTTACGTCCGGCGGCCTGATCGGCAAGGTCACGAAAGTGTCTGAAGACGAAATGACCGTGGAACTGGCCGATGGTGTGCGTGTGCGTGCCATGAAGTCCATGACCGCCGATGTTCGCTCCAAGGGCGACCCTGTTCCCGCAAACGATTAAGCCGGGCGGAGCCCATCCATGCTGCAATTCCCGCCCTGGAAAATTGTCCTTATCGCAGGCGCGCTGATCATCGGTACGCTGCTGGCGCTGCCGAATGCGTTTTCCAACAGTTTCCTGGGCGTAGAGCCCCAGCGCCCGGCCGTGGAGACGGCTGAAAACATTGCGGCCTATAATGCTCAAGTTGCCGCAGCCGCAGACAGTTGGTGGCCTGGAATTCTGCCTGACAACAAGGTGAATCTAGGGCTCGATCTGCGCGGCGGTGTGTATCTGCTGATGCAGATCGAAGAAGATGATGTGGTCGAGCGGCGGCTGACATCTCTGTCTGCTACTGTCGCAAATGCACTTCGCACGCCGGCCAGCGATCGTGTCTATGCAGCAACTGAAGTGCGCGACGATGAACTCATCATTTCGCTGAATGCGGGCCGCATGGAGCCCGACACGATGGACAAGGCGCTGTCGCGGATCGACGATGCAAACAGTCCCATCCAGGGCGCGCTGGGTGGCCAGCAGACCTTCTCGTTTTCTCAACGTGGTGACCGGGAAATCGTCATTGAGTTGACCTCGGCGGCGCGCTCCTTTTACCTCACGGATGCGCGCAACAAGTCTATTGTAACCGTGCGCGACCGGATTGACCCGCAAGGCGTGAGGGATGTGAACCCGGTGCCGCAAGGTGACAATCGCATCATTCTCGAAGTGCCTGGCGAGCCCGACCCGTCCCGGATCAAAAGCGTGCTGAGCCAGACCGGGAGCCTGACCTTCAACCTGGTCAATGATGCACCATCAGATATTCAGCAGGCCATATCTCTGGGCCGGGCACCCGTTGGTTGGCGCCTGCTGTCAGATGCTGAGACGGGCGAGCAATTGCTTGTGAACAATACGCCGGTCGTAACGGGACAGGATGTGGCCAGTGCGAGCCAGGGCTTCGATCCCGACGACAATACCCCAGCAGTTGATTTCCGCCTGAATGGCACGGGGCAACGGCTGTTTTCCAAGACCACCCAAGAGAATGTTGGCCGACGATTTGCCATCGTCCTGGATGAGCGCATCATGTCGGCGCCGGTCATTCGGGAGCCGATTTATGGCGGGCAGGTGCAGATCTCAGGCAATTTCTCGATGGAAGAGGCAACAGATCTCGCAGCGATTATCGAGGCGGGTGAATTGCCCGCACCGCTCAATTTCATGGAAGAACGCACGGTCGGGCCCGGACTCGGCGCCGACTCCATTCGCGCGGGCACGACCGCCTCAATCATCGGGCTTATCCTCGTCGCCATCTTCATGATCCTGTCTTACGGGCGGTTCGGAATTTTCGCGGTGCTGTCGCTGTCTGCGAACATCATCCTCATTCTCGGCGCCTTGTCGGCTTTGGGCGCCACGCTGACCCTGCCAGGCATCGCTGGGATCATCCTCACCATCGGTATGGCCGTGGACGCCAATGTGTTGGTGTTTGAGCGCATACGCGAAGAGAAAGCGGCGGGTCGCTCACCGATCACAGCGGTTCAGGCCGGCTATGAACGGGCGCTGTCGGCCATTCTGGACGCAAACGTAACGACCCTGATTGCTGCCATCGTTTTGATCATGGTGCCACAATGGATGGGCACTCCGATTGGGCCGGTTTCAGGCTTTGCCGTCACGCTGGCCATCGGTGTGATCACCTCGGTGTTCACCGCTTTTGTGGTGACGCGGTGGTTTACGGCCACATGGCTGCGCTGGGCGCGGCCGAAGACCTTGTCGATTTAGGGACGGAGTAGACACATGCTTTTGAAACTCGTTCCAGAGAAAACCAATCTCGGCTTCATGAAGCTGCGGTTTCCCGCATTCATCCTTTCGGTTGTCCTGATCATCGGATCCATCTTTGCCGTTTCGACCCAGGGGCTGAATTTGGGTGTCGACTTTGCTGGCGGCTCTGTCCTCGAAACCAGCGTGCCGGACGGCGTGTCGGTTGAAAACATCCGCAGCACGGTGGGTGGGTTGGACTTGCAGGACGTGAACGTCACCGAAGCGCGCGGGGCAGGCGTGAATGCTGAAGCGGTGTTCGTCATCAAGTTCAAACCGCCGGAATTAAGCGAAGAAGAAGCCGCAGAGCGCGAGTCGGGCAATGCCAGTGTTGTGGACGCGCTGAAGGCGGCGTTCCCGGGCATCGAAATCCGCTCCAATGCCGCTGTTGGGCCGAAAGTGTCTGGCGAGTTGCTGTGGTCTGCGATCACGGTGCTGATCGGCGCGCTTGTGTTGATGTTGTTCTACATCCTGGTGCGGTTCGACTGGCAGTTTTCCATCGGCGCCGTCGCCGCGCTGAGCCATGATGTGATCATCACTATGGGGATGTTTTCAATCACGCAGCTGGAGTTCGACCTCACCACCATCGCCGCGCTGCTCACCATTATCGGCTACTCGATGAACGATACCGTCGTCGTGTTTGACCGGGTGCGTGAAGAAATGCGCAAATACAAGAAGCTGGCCCTGGGGCAAGTGATCAATCTTGCGCTGAACGGCACACTTTCACGCACATTGCTGACCTCTGGCACCACACTGCTGGCCTTGCTGGCCATCTTCTTCCTGGGCGGGCCTGTGCTGCGCGGCATGAGCTTCGCGCTGATCTTTGGCGTGTTGATCGGTACTTATTCCTCGATTTTCGTAGCCAGTTCGATCCTGATGACCATCGGCGTGACCCGTGAAAAGAAATCCATCGATGATGTGCCCGGCTTCCAGGGCGCGCCATAGGTTGACCTGTGGTGGCAAGGGCTGACTGCGCCTATTGACCACCCCCGCAGCAAGGCCTAAGCAGCGTGCCTTCCTGATTGGTTCAGGGCGATTAGCTCAGCGGGAGAGCACTGCCTTCACACGGCAGGGGTCACTGGTTCAATCCCAGTATCGCCCACCATTTCATGCCTCTTGGGCCGATGGCCCTCCGGCGAGGCGGGCTGACCGCCCGAGCCGCAGACGCGGCTTTGTCGGGTCGGGGAATATCCTCTCACCTTCACCATTTACAGCTGATTGTGCGCAGCACAAGACTTTGATCCGGGGGATCAGAATCAAGCGTAGACTGCCCCGGCAGCGGCCCTGTTTCAAGGCGCTGTTCGACCTCAAATCCGAGTTGTTCGGACATTACACATATGACAAAACGCATGTCAGATTGTCTAATATGCATAGCTGGCGATTAACCTGACCGTCGCAAAACTGTAACTTAGGCGAAAAAGAGGCAGCAATCTGACGGTCCTTGTGTCAGAAACCCCATAGCAACGTTTAAATAGCAGTTAACCTGCATTTTCTGCTAAAGCCGTTAGTGTGTTCATACTGAACAGCTGTTCATCAAAATTCAGCATGATTCACCCCTTCCAGGTTTGCCCTTGTCGGCTCGGTCGACCGCCCTCATTTTCACTCTACACAAGACGGGCAACTCAAGTCCGCGTGTTGAGAAGGACAGGCAAGCGTCGGTTTCGGTCGATGTCGTAAAAAAACAAAAACGAGCCTGGAGAGAGCTTTATGAAAGACTGGTGTGATAATGAAGGCGCCCAGCGCCTGCGCGAAAAAATTCGTGAGTACTGGGAAGATCGCGGCTACGACGTCGATGTTGACCTGGTAGATTCCGGCTTTGTTGCGGCCATGCGCAGTGCGCGTACGGACCTGCGCAGCAATATGGTGAACGGCATGCCTCGCCGTCGCCGCGCCGACTCAACCGCCGAACGCACGGCCTATCGGCCTCCGTCCCAGGCGGCTTAGGCGGCAATCGCCGAGATTAAGTCTGACAAATCTGAATAGTGGTGGAGTATTGCCACAGCTTCGATGGACTCCGCGGTGGCCGTCTCATAACCGAGCGGTGTAAAGATGAAGGGCAGCCCTGCGTTCCGGGCTGCCTTTTCGTCTGTCTGGCTGTCGCCCACAAATATGGTGCGCGCCGGGTCTCCGCCCGCCTGCCGGATGGTTGCTAGCGGGTGCCCTGCATCGGGTTTCTTCTCCGACACTGCGTCTGCGCCCACGATCGAGGCAAAATGCCGGGCCAAGCCTAGCTCGGCCAACAATTGCTCGCTGAGCGCCTGGGTTTTGTTGGTGCAGATCGCCAACACCGCGCCGCGGTTCGCGAGTTCGTCCAAGGCTTCTGTCACACCCTCGAAGGCGTGGCTGTCGACGGCGATGTTCTGGCGGTAATGGTCCAGAAACTCTGTCCAGAGGCGTTCCACCAAATCCTCGTCATGGTGATGGCTTTGTTGATCGAGCGCGGCGCGGATCATGGCCTTGGCGCCTTTGCCGATCATCGTACGGATGTCTGACAGTGCGACGGGCGCCAGCCCCAGCGGAGCAATGGCGTGGTTCAGCGCGTTGAGTAAATCGGGCGCGCTTTCGACCAACGTGCCATCAAGATCAAAGACGACGGTCCAGCCATCCAGCCGGGGTGGGGCGACAACTGTTTCAGCCATTGCATAATCCTTGATGACGGCGAGGCTTACATCACTCGCCGGATTGCTCTACCCCGATCCCAGTTCGTTTGGCGAGGGAGTTTGCCATGGGTGAACGTGTTGCCGTGATCCTGGCGGCCGGCAAAGGCACGCGGATGAAATCGGATGTACCGAAAGTGCTGCACAAGGTGGCGGGGCGCGCCATGGTCGATTGGTCCGTCGATCTGGCTCGGTCCGCAGGCTGTTCAAGGACGGTCGTTGTATGCTCGCCTGGGCAAGACCGGTTGATAGACTACGTCGAAGCGACCCTCGGGCCGAACAGCATTGCCATTCAGGATCCACCATTGGGCACTGGCCATGCCGTACAGGCCGCCGAAGAGATGGTTGGCCGGGATGGCCACCTCGTAGTACTCTATGGCGATACGCCTCTGATCCGGCTTGAGGCGGTTGAGGGATTGTTTGCAGCGCTGGAGGATGGCGCGGCAATCGGTGTGCTGGGGTTTGAGGCGGCGGATCCGGGCCAGTATGGCCGCCTGATCAAGGCCGCTGATGGCAGTCTCGACCGCATCGTTGAAGCGCGCGAAGCCAGCGCCGATGAGCTGGCTGTTACGCTTTGCAATTCCGGCGTTATGGCCGCTTCAGCGAGCGATATGTTCGGGTATTTGTCCAACGTCACCAATGACAACGCCAAAGGGGAATTCTACCTAACCGATGTGGTTGGCCTTGCTCACGCAGATGGGCGCCGTAGCGCGGTTATCGAGTGCGATGAGGCCGACGTGCAAGGGTGTAATGACCGCACGCAACTGGCCGATACCAACGCCGCATTCCAGGTGCGACGCCGGCGCGAAGCCATGGCCGAAGGAGTCACGCTGGAGGCGCCTGAAACGGTCTATTTCAGTTATGATACTGAGCTTGGCCGCGATACGATTGTGGAACCAAACGTCGTGTTCGGCCCGGGGGTTCGGATTGAGACGGGCGCGACCATTCGAGCGTTCAGCCATCTGGAAGGTGCAGTGGTAAAGTCGGGTGCGGTGATCGGGCCGTATGCACGTCTTAGGCCCGGGGCAGACATTGGCGAGCATTGTCGGATCGGAAACTTCGTCGAGGTCAAAAATGTGGCCATGGCGTCTGGCGCCAAAGCCAATCATCTGGCCTATCTCGGCGATGGTGAGGTGGGGGTAGGCGCGAATCTGGGAGCAGGCACGATTTTCTGCAATTATGATGGGTTCAACAAGAGTCGCACTGTGGTGGGTGCAGGGGCTTTTGTCGGCTCGAATTCGGCGTTGATCGCGCCCGTGACAATTGGCGATGGCGCTTATGTTGGCTCCGGCAGCGTGATCACCGATGACGTCGATCCCGATGCACTGGCTGTGGCGCGTGGACGCCAGGTTCAGAAAAAGGGCTGGGCTACAGAATTCCGCGACAGCCAATCCAAGTCAAAGTCAGGAGACTGATATGGCCAATGAACATGAGAAAATGAACGCTGCGGCCGCGGCCATGGAGTTTGTGGAAGACGGCATGACTTTGGGGCTCGGCACGGGCTCGACAGCGAAATATTTCGTGGAATTGCTCGCCGATGAGATTGCGGATGGGCTTGTCGTGCGCGGCGTGCCCACAAGCGAGCAGACGCGAAGGCTGGCCGAATCCCATGGCGTGCCGTTGATCCCGGTCGATCAGGTGCAGCAGATTCATCTCACCGTCGACGGCGCAGACGAGGTTGATGGTGCGGGGCGCCTCATCAAAGGGGGAGGGGCCGCGCTTTTACGGGAAAAGATCATAGCAGCCGCCAGCGATCATATGTGCGTGATCGCAGACCCGTCGAAACAGGTGGAACGCCTCGGCGCGTTCCCGCTTCCAGTTGAAGTGACAACGTTCGGGTTCACGATCACTGCAAAGCAGGTCTTCGATGCCTTGTGTGCCTCAGGGGTGGAAAAACCCAAGGTCGAGTTGCGCACCACCAATGGACGCGACCCGCTGGTCACCGATGGCGGCAACCATATTCTAGACTGCCACTGTACCCGCATTCCCGACGCGGAGGCCACCGCAGCCCGGCTATCCAGTGTGCCGGGCGTGGTTGAGCATGGGCTGTTTGTCGACCTCGCGCGGACGGTCATTATTGGGAATGAGGGCGGCGCGACCGTATTTGAATTTTAGGCCGCCTGGCGCGCCGACAGGTCACGTCCCGCAGGCAAGGCTTTAATCTCACCGGCCAGTGCTGTCAGTGCATCGCGCACGGCGCGCAGGCCTCCGCCACGTCCATAATGGGAAACCAATTGGTGGTGGAGCGGTGTGTCTTCTTCCGGCGCTCTCACGACGAAATGGCCTGAACGGGGCAGGGCAGTTCCCAGCACAGCGCGCGAGAGTTCAAACCCGGCCTGGGCATCGTGGACGCCATTGCGGGCATCAGCTTCAAAAGTGGATTGCTCACGCCGTTGCACGCTGTTGAACACCACCGAGAGCTGCGGGTGGTGCCCTTTCGCGAGACGGCTGGAGATCACCTCATTGAGAAGGCGTACCCCGCGCAGGCTGTAGATGTCGGGATGCATGGGCGCGAGCACGCGATTGGCTGCCTCGAGCACGCATTGCGTGAGGAATGTGGCGTTCGGGTTGGTGTCCATCACGATCAAATCATATTGGCTTCGCAGCGCTTCGACCTGGGTGAGAAAATTGGCGCGGATAGCCTCCAGTGCAGCCGGATCGGTTGCAAAGGCGTATTTCGAGATCTCGAACTGGCCGGTGATCAGATCCAACCGCCCCGCTGGTGCATCGCCTGTCAGGATCGGCGTGACCAGCTTGTCGAGAACGGGCAAGGCGAGAGGCTCGCGGGAGAACCGGTTCCAGTCGCCTGCTGGCGACGCAATGCCGGTCGCGTGAAGCTGGCTTCTTTCAAACAAGCTGATGACAGACTGGTCGCGGGTCGCGCGATGGTCTGCATCGGGCATGTCGAAGAACAACTGGGTCAGATTGTATTGTGGGTCGAGATCGATCAGCAGTACGCGTGAGCGCTCCATGGCCTGAAGGGCACCAAAGACCTGGGCGGTGAGCGTGGTCTTGCCGACCCCGCCTTTGAGATTCATGACAGCAATGACCGGGCAACGTGCATGGTAGCGCTGGCGAACGTCCTCCAGGACCGTTGGAAGACCTTCACCGCCGTTCAAGTCATGCTGGCGGAGCGGCCCAATCAGATCCTTGACCCGACCGCCAAGGCGCGCCTTGTCCAAACGCACGACGATAACCGGCGTGCCTTCGCGCCGTGCCACCATGAGATCACGCTCGACATCTGGCGAGCGGATGGCTTCAGCTGAGAGCATCACCACCACGGCAAATGCATTGGCGATCTGGCGGGATATCAACCCCTCATCGGAGATTTGCGCCGGCGTGGTCGGATACCATCCTGCAATTCCGGCCTTGCGCAGGCCCTCGTGCATTTTCAGTAGGGGATCCAGATCCACCGGACTGTGCGATATGTAAACGTGTGACATGGGCAAAGGTCTACCGGGAGTCGGGGCGGGGCCTGAAGTAGTGTTTGCAGATTTCAGATATGCGACGCCGTGAAATTTCGCCGTATGGCAGTGAATATTGAAGCCGAAGCAACTGTGTGGTTGTTTGCGCACTGAATGGAGCAAAATAATGACGTGGACCCCGTCCGATTGGCGCGCACTGCCGGCCAAGCACATCCCTGAAGACTATCCTGACGCAGAGGCCCTTGCCGCTGCCGAAGCGTCGCTCAAGGGCTTTCCACCGCTGGTTTTTGCAGGAGAGGCGCGCAACCTTAAGGCCCGCCTTGCGGACGTGGCTGCCGGAAATGCATTCCTGTTGCAAGGGGGAGACTGCGCCGAAAGCTTCAAGGAATTCCACCCGGACAACATCCGCGACACGTTCCGCGTGTTGTTGCAGATGGCTGTCGTGCTGACCTATGGCGCGGCCAAACCGGTCGTTAAGGTCGGGCGGATTGCTGGCCAGTTCGGCAAGCCGCGTTCCAGCCCGGTTGAGTCGATTGATGGTGTGGAGCTGCCTTCCTATCGTGGTGACAATATCAATGGGATGGAGTTCACACCCGGCGCGCGTATCCCCAACCCGGAACGGCTGATCCAGGCCTATGGTCAGTCCGCATCGACGCTGAACCTCCTGCGGGCGTTCAGCCAGGGCGGCTATGCCAACCTGTCCAATGTGCACCGCTGGATGCTGGGTTTTGTCGAGCGCAGTCAGGAAGGCGCAGCCTACGAAAAACTGGCCGACGACATCACCAAGGCGGTCAACTTCATGGAGGCGTGTGGGGTCAGCCCCGATACCGTGCCACAGCTGTCACAGACGGAGTTCTACACCAGCCATGAAGCGCTTCTGCTGGGGTATGAAGAGGCCCTGACGCGCATCGATTCCACATCCGGGGAATGGTACGATACCTCAGCGCACATGCTCTGGATCGGCCATCGCACGCGCCAGATCGACCACGCCCATGTGAATTTCCTCAGCGGCGTGAAAAACCCGATTGGCATAAAGTGCGGTCCCGGGTTGGAGGCCGATGAGCTTGTCCGTCTCGTTGAGCACCTCAATCCGATAGACGAAGCAGGGCGAATTACACTGATCGCGCGATTTGGCGCTGAAGGCGTAGAGGCGGGATTGCCGCCGCTGGTGCGGGCGATCCAGAAGAGCGGACGCACCGTCGTTTGGTCCTGTGACCCGATGCATGGCAATACGCTGAAGACCGGCACGGGCTACAAAACGCGTCCAGTCGACCGCATTTTATCCGAGGTGCGCCAGTTCGTGGATATCGTGTCGTCTGAAGGCGCTTATCCCGGCGGCGTGCACGTGGAAATGACCGGCCAGGACGTGACCGAGTGTATCGGCGGCGCCCAGGCGATTTCCGAGGAAGACCTGTCATCGCGTTACCACACCCACTGTGATCCGCGTCTGAATGGTCAACAAGCGCTTGAACTCGCGTTTCTGTTGGCAGAGAAGATCCAGGCTGCGAGCGCCAGCGGAACTGCGCCGCGTCGTAAGGCGGGATAATATCCAAGGAGTAAGCCATGGCCCGGCGGGAATGGCCCGCCTGGGCGCGGGCCAGCGAAATACTTGACCTCGTGCGCCTGTCGGTGCCGATTGCGATCTCACGCCTGGCATGGATGCTGATGGGGCTGACCGATGCGATCGTGCTCGGCCAGGTCGCGCCCGATGAATTGCCCTACATTCTGAATGCCTGGCTGCCGATTGGCGTCATGCTTGGCTTCGGCATGGGCATCCTTATGGGCGTACAGGTACTGACCGCTGAGCTTGGCGGACGGGGCCAGGAGGCCGATAGCGGGCGGATATTCCGCCGCGGTGCCGTGTTTGCCCTTGGCTTGGGCATTGCCATGGTGGCGATCACATACCCGACTGTGGAAAGCCTGTTCCACTGGCTGTTTGTTACCATTGCGCCGCCGCGCGAGGCTGGCGACATCCCAGCAGACCTGATTGTTCAGGAGGTCTCATCGGCAACGCGCATACTTGTACTGGGGATGCCGGGGTTTTTGCTGGGCACAGTGTGTTCCATGTATCTGGAGGCGCTGCGGCGCCCGCTGCTGGTCACCGTGGTTGCGTACTTCATGGTGGCCATCAATCTGGTGTTCGACCTGGTTCTGGTTGCCGGGTGGTTCGGCGCACCCCAGCTTGGCGCGGATGGCGTGGCCATCGCTACAACGGCAACGCGCACGGCATCGGTGTTCGTGTTCGCCGTCTTCATTATCTGGCTGACACCGGGATTTCGTAAATCCAAACCGACGCCAGAAGGTGAAACTCGGCGCCAGTTCGAAGTGGGTGCAGGCACCGCCATCAGCAATGTCGCCGAATGGGGTGGGTTCAATGCCACCTATGTAATCGCCCTATGGATCGCGGCTCATGTGAACATTATCTACGGCTATGCCAGCCAGTTGATTGGCACGGCGTTCATGATCTTTCTGGGAATCGGAACCGCCACCAGTGTGCGCGTGGCAGAGCATGTCGGCCGAGGCAATCAGCTTGGGGTCAGGGAATCCAGCCGTTTGGGCATCGCGGCAACGGTGGTGTCAGGCATCGTGTTGGGGGCGATGATCCTTGTGTTCCGTGAACAACTGGCCAGCGCCCTTGTCAATCGGTCTGC
>JBCCAA010000144.1:0-3097 GCA_039815055.1 Pseudomonadota bacterium
ACGCTGAAGAAGTCGATCAGCTCTTTGTGCGCTATGAGATCCGCGATCCGGCGGCGATCCATGCGCCTTGGGCTGAGTTTATACCAAGACCGCCTGCGAACATTGTCGACATTGGCGCAGGCACCGGCCGCGACGCCGCTTGGCTCGCCTCGCTTGGGCACAATGTCGTGGCCGCCGAACCGACGGACGCTTTGCGGACACGAGCCGCAGAGGTTCACCCTGATCCGACCATCACATGGGTCGACGATATCTTGCCGGGCATTCCCGAGCTTCGAGCGCGCGGCGAGACCTATGACATGATCCTGATGCATGCTGTCTGGATGCATCTGACCGAAGATGAACGCCGGGTCGGTATGGCGAACGTCGCCAGCCTCCTTAGCAAAGGCGGTCGCCTCTTCATGAGCCAACGCCATGGACCCATTCCCGAAGGACGGCGGATGTTTGATGTCTCCGGCGATGAGACGATTGCGCTGGCCGCGCCTTTGGGACTGACCAACCTTTTCCATCATCGCGGCGGGTCCATCGCCGCCGAAAACCGCGCCCGCGGGATTGAGTGGACGAAACTCGTCTTCGAAAAAGCCTGACACGAGGAGAGGGTTTCCAAGCGCCCGCATCCAGTCCATCCTCCATCAAAAGATATGCGGAGGGAATGATGGACAAGTATGCTGACTATGATGCAATGGGGCTCGCCGAGCTGGTGCGCAAGAAAGAGGTGAGCGCCAGCGAACTCTTGAGCGAAGCCGTTTCCCGCGCCGAAGCGGCGCAGAAAGATCTCAATTGTTTCTCCGCCATGTTCCCAGAGGTCGGTGAAGATCAAATCGCCGATGGTCTGCCAGATGGTCCGTTCACCGGTGTCCCGATGGCGGTGAAAGATCTGGGGTTTGAGATCAAGGGTCAGCCCATCACCAATGGCTCACTCGCCTTCAGAGACAATGTCGCGACCTATGACAGCGTCCTGTGCGAGCGCTACAAGGCGGCAGGCTTTACCTTGTTCGGGCAAACCACAAGCCCTGAATTTGGGCTGACCACGACGACAGAAAGCTTGCTCTATGGCGCTACGGTCAATCCCTGGGACACGAGCCGGACCTCGGGCGGGTCTTCTGGCGGCGCGAGCGCCTGCGTAGCTGTGGGGATTATCCCGATGGCGCATGCGAGCGATGGCGGCGGCTCGATCCGCATTCCGGCGGGCTGCACCGGCCTTTTCGGGATGAAACCGTCGCGTGGACGAACCCCCATGGGCCCGGCGACAACCGAGGGCTGGAACGGTCAATCCACCGTCCATGCTGTCTCACGCTCAGTCCGGGACAATGCTGCGTTGCTGGATGCCACGCATGGCCGCGAGATCGGCTCTCGCTATGTTGCACCGGAGCCGGACAGCACGTTCCTCAGCGCCCTCGACCGTGATCCAAAGCCGCTCAAAATTGCACTCTGGACGACGGCCCCGAACGGCACGCGTCCTGATCCTGATGCGCAAGCCGGGCTCGATCAGACCCGTGTGCTGCTGGAAGAGCTGGGTCACCATGTCGAGGAGGCAGGTCCGGTTTTCAATGGAGAAGAGCTTGGCAAGAGCCTGATGATTACGGTCTCCGCCGCCATTGCCATGGTGATGGAAGCACGCGGAGAAGCGCTTGGCCGTGACCTCGGCCCGGAAGACATGGAGCCCGTCACCGCACGCTTTGTCGAGTTCGGCAATTCGATCCCGATGAAAGAGCTGATGAAAGCCACGCAAGCCTCGATCACGGCTGGTCTCGATTATGAGCATTTCCTCGTCGATGGCGGCTATGACATGATCTTATCGCCGACGATATCGCGGGTCCCGGACAAGACCGGAGTCCTGTCGCTCAATCCTGCTGACATGGACGCCTATACTGAAGCAGTGACGACCTTTGCGCCCTGGTGCGCGATCTCCAACCAAGCCGGAACGCCTGCCATGTCGGTGCCGCTGCACTGGACGGCGGCGAACCTTCCGATCGGCATGATGTTTGGCGCCCGCACCGGTAATGAGTGGGAGCTTTATCAACTTGCAGGTCAGCTTGAACGCGCGGCGCCCTGGGCCGATCGGCGTCCACCTGTATGGGTCGGCTAGCGTCCCTGCAGAAATGTGTTCAGCGTCAGTCGCCCTGTGGCTGGGTCTGCCAGCAATGGTAAGTCGCTTGGAATGTCGCCGGAGTGCAGGCGATAGCTGCGATAGATCACCATGCGATTGGGCTTGGCTTCAACATGGCCAATCCGTTCAAATCGCGAAGTTTGGCCACGAAAATATTCATAGGGCGGTGGCCCATCCGCGGAAACTTCATCCTGTACAGCCTTGGAGTAGAGCTCCAGGCGGTCGGGTGGCACGATTTCGAACCCGGTGGCCGCGTGGCGATAGAAGGCCGTCCCGCCGGTCTCGTCAGGGCTGAGATAATGCAACAAGGCGAGCCGTTTGGGATCGGTCGTGTCAAAGTGCGGCAGACGTTGGATTGGTTTCAGTTCTGTCGGCGGCGTCGTCACAATCGAAAAGGCGCACTCCACCATGCTGGCCCCCTGCCCCATGCCGAAAACTTTGGTGAGCACGGTGCGCAAAGTCTGCATACGCTCGCCCAGATAATTTGGGTCGGCCTGTGCTCGAATGCCGGGATAATGCGGGCTGGTAATGCCAAACTCTGATTGCGCGGCCAGTCGCCGGAGCCATTCCAGATCACTAAAGAAATCATCGATCACAACGAGCGGCTCTGCCTCGTTTCCGAACGTTAGAATTTCAAAATCGTCAGACACTTGCGATCCAGATTGCTGCAGGGAGACACTGGAGTTATAGCGGCATCATGAAAGAGCTGAAAACCCATACCGGCGGTTGCCACTGCAAGGCGGTGCGTTTTGAAGTCGACCTTCCCGACGTGTTTGAAGTGGAGGATTGCAATTGCTCCATCTGCGCGATGAGCGGCAACATTCACGTGATCGTCCCCGCACCGCGATTTCGGCTCGTAAAAGGCGCGGATCATCTCAGCGAGTACACCTTCAATACAGGCGGGGCGAAACAGCGGGCTCCGGGCTGCTCGTCAGAGTGTCGCACTCCGTCTCCGAGTAGAGTGCAGCATCCTGCGTGTGGCAGTCTCCG
>JBCCAA010000028.1:0-40558 GCA_039815055.1 Pseudomonadota bacterium
AGTTTCCAGTGCGTCGAACCCGCTCAGATCCAAATCGGCACCATCCCGGCTGAGCAGTCGGCCGAGATAAGGCGCAAACTCACCCGCAAGCTTTGCGCAAGCTTCCGGCGTGTCACCGAGGGGGCGCGGCATCTGCGATTCGAATGGGGCATTGGTCATGTCGGATGTGGTATCAGGCGCGGCGGAAACCCAAAATGGCTTTTAAGCCGGGACGTTCCGGAGGACCGTCACCATCCAGCAAATCGAACCGGCCCTCATGAACATGGGCAACGGCTTCGACGAGCGCCAGGCCAAGGCCCGACCCCGGTTCCGTGCGCGCCCGGTCCATCCGATGAAACCGGCGTTTCACCCGCTCTCGCTCATCCTCTGGAATACCAATTCCGGTATCCTTGACCTGGAATTCCACCAAATTGTCTGGCGCCTTCAAGGCCGACACGCGCACCATGCCGCCTGCAGGCGTATATTTGATTGCATTGTCGATCAGATTGAACAGCGCCTGGGCGATCAAGTCCCGGTCGCCAAACGTCATTTGCGACTTTCGGCTGTCCACCACCAGTTTGAGACCGGATTCTTCTGCAGACGGCTCCAACAGCTCCGACATTTCTTCGACCATGTCCTGTGCATCGAAGGCTTCCATGCGCAAATCTGCGTGGGAGTCGAGTTTGGAAAGCCTCAGGATCGCGTTGAACGTGGACAGTACCCCGTCCACCTGTTCGATCGTCCGGGCCAGCACCCCATAAGGATCACGTTCTGTGTTCGGGTCGCTCAACGCCGTTTCGAGATGATTGCGCATCCGTGAAAGCGGAGAGCGAAGGTCGTGCGCGATGGCATCGCCAGCGTGACGGCTGTTCTTCACAAGTGCTTGCAACCGGTTGAGCATGGCGTTCATGCCCTTCGCCAGACGATCGAATTCGTCATCGACGCCTTTCACTTCCGCGCGTTGAGTCAGATCACCTTTCACCACTTCATCGGCAACATCGACCAGGGATTGCGCGCGACGAGCAACGGCGCGTGAAATCAACACACCGCCAATCAGCGAGAGGATCAGCCCCACCGCCGCCGCAATATAAATCGCGCGCGTGAGGCGCCGCACGATCTCACCGCGTTCGCCGGCATCATAGGCGACCAACAGTCGGGCCTCCGTGCCAAGATTGACGATCCGTCCCTCAACGTTGAGCGTGAAGGCGTCACCGCCAGGACGACGCACATCAATTTCAAAATCGATCTCGCCCATTTCTTCACTGGGCATGCCCGTGAGGTCGCCAGACAGTTTGATGCCGGATGGCGTTTCAAGCTGGTAAAGGAAGTACCGGTTTGGAACCGCAGCCCGCTCGAACAAGGACTGGCTGACGCGAGACAGTCCGCCTTGATCATAAGCAAGAAGGATCGAGTCGATTTCCGACTCGATCCTTCGATCTGTTTCCGTTTGCATGTAGCCTACAGTTGTCGAGTAAATGAAGCCGATCAACCCAGCTGAATACACCAGGATAAGGGCCACATAGACCAGCGACAGCCGAAAGGTCGTCGTGCGCGTGAACGGCGGCAGGCGCACTGGCGTCGCCGATCAGGCTTGCAGTCGATAACCCGCGCCGCGCACTGTGTGCAGCAGGGGCTCGTCGAAGTCCTTGTCGATCTTGCCGCGCAGGCGCGAGACATGGACATCGATCACGTTGGTCTGGGGGTCAAAATGATAGTCCCAGACTTTCTCAAGCAACATTTTGCGCGTCACCACCTGTCCCGCATTGCGCATGAGGTATTCCAATAGGCGGAATTCACGCGGTTGCAGATCGATCCGCTTGCCGGCCCGACTCACTTTGCGAGACAACAGGTCCATCTCCAGCTCGCCGGCTTTCAAGTGTGTGACAGGAGACTCCTCGCCCATACGACGACCGAGGGCTTCAACCCTGGCCACCAATTCAGAAGGTGCGAACGGCTTCGACAGATAGTCATCACCACCGGCGTTCAACCCTTCCACCCGGTGTTCCACATCCACAAGCGCAGACAAGAAAAGCGCAGGTGAGGTGCCGCCGGCGTCACGAAATTCCTGAACAAGGGTGATGCCATCCTTCTTGGGAAGCATGCGGTCCACGATCAGGGCATCAAATGCGCCGGATCGAGCCAGTTCCAGGCCGCGTTCGCCGTCTCCGGCGATGTCCACCTGGTGACCTGCTTCACCAAGAACCGAATTTATAAATTCGGCAATCTCATGGTCATCTTCTATGACAAGTACATTCATAGGACTCACCCTTTCATCTACTCTGGTTACGAATCCCCGTCGCCAATATCCACCGTGCGGAATGTCGTGACATCGCCAACACGGACGGCCACAAGGATCTTGTCACGCCCGGCCGACCGGGCAGATTCGACAGCCCGGCGCATGTCGCCTTCGCTGGCAAGGGTCTGGCCGTTGATGTCCAGCAGGACCATGCCGCCGCGCAATCCTGCTTCACGCAGGGGGCTATCAGACTTCATCTCAGTGATGATGAGGCCTTCCTCATCGCTATCGAGATTAAGCGCTTCTCGCGTTTCTTCATCCAACGGACGCACATTCACGCCCAGTGGGCCTTCTGTTTCGTCGTTGAGGAGGTCATCGCCCTGGGTTACGCGCTCAGAACCGTAAGGGTCTTCTGGGCGTTCGCCGACCGTGACGCGGATCGAGCGTCTTTCGCCATCCCGAAGGATCTGGAACTCGTTCACGCTGCCAGCCAGCAAACGGCCAACTTCGCGCGTAAGCTCTGTGGAGTCTTCAACCGACCGTCCGTTTACCGCAATAACGACATCACCGCGCTCCAGTCCGGACTGTTCTGCTGGGCTGCCGCCAGTGACATCAGCAACGATGGCGCCGCCATCGGTATCCAGCCCCTGGGCTTCGGCCATATCAACGGTCAAATCCTGGATGATCACACCAAGCCAGCCGCGTGACACCCGGCCATCGCGGATAAGCGTATCCGTGATCTGTTTGGCGTCACCAGCAGGTATGGCAAAGCCAATTCCCACGGAGCCGCCCGTTGGTGAGAATATAGCGGTGTTCACACCAATCACGCGGCCATTCAAATCAAAGGTTGGACCGCCGGAATTGCCGCGATTGATCGCAGCATCGACCTGGAGGAAGTCGGTATAGGTGCTCGAGCGGCCGAGCTGGTTGCGTCGTCCCAGAGCCGAGACAATGCCAGCCGTGGCAGTGCCGCCAAGGCCAAATGGATTGCCCACAGCGACAACCCAGTCTCCACGCCGAACTTCTGCCGCGTTGGCGAACTCAACATATGGGTAGGTGCCGGGTTCCACGACCTTCAGGACTGCAAGGTCGGTTGCTGGATCGGTGCCGACCAGCTCAGCTTCGAGTGCATCTCCGTCATCGAGTTGAATCTCAATGTTGGTCGCGCCTTCAACCACGTGATTGTTGGTGACGATGTAGCCATCGGATGAAATGAAAAAGCCGGATCCAAGCGAGCGAGCTTCCTCGGTTTCCGGCTCGTCTTCGCCTTCGTCGGGGCCCGCAAAGTCATCAAACCCACGGAAGCGCTCCATGAAGTCTTCAAAGGAATCGCCGCGCTCTCGCAGCGACACGACATTCACGCTGACAACGGCAGGGCTGACCTGATCAATCAGGTCGCCGAAACTCACCGGCGCGTTGCCGGGTGTCTGAATCGTGATCGGCCGTGCATCTGCCGGGGACATAAGCTGCGGTCCAAATGCGAGGGCGGCCATGGCCGACGCTCCGACCAGACCTGCGACCAGGGATTGGGCTGACACTCCGAAGCGGTTCATCATCCTTTCTCAGACTCCTGTTTTTGCACCGTTTCGGCGCGAGTTAATGTTGATTACAGCGAACACGAATAAGATGGGCATTAAAGTTCATTTAACTAGCATCCCGCCTCAGCGGACAGGTACCAGCCGCGTGCGAATCACAACTGGCTCTTCCAACGTACGGTGGACAGGGCATTTGTCAGCAATCTCCAGCAGCCGCGCGCGCTGATCATCATCCAGCGGACCTTCTACCGTAATACGCCGTTCAAATACGTCTACTTTGCGACCTTCCTCACAGTGAGCGCAGTCATCAGCGTGGGTTTTCTCATGAAACAACGCCACGGAGACCTTTTCCAACGGCCAGCCCTTTTGATCTGAATACATGCGCAGCGTCATGCTGGTACAGGCGCCAAGGCCGGCGCTGACAAGTTCATATGGATCAGGGCCAGCATCCCGCCCGCCGACCGATGGCGGCTCGTCGGCAATAATGGCGTGCCCATCGATCATGATGGCATTTTCGAATTTGCCTCCGCGGCGCGCCTCTGAGACGACAACGCCGTTTTGGTCTTCTGTCACAGCTTCGAATACGTATCGACGAGACCAGCCCGCAATCACCTCTGCCGCGTATTCGGCGTCCTCGCGCGCTGACAGCAAGTGATCTGCCCCATCCAGACTGACGAAACTCTTGGGATGCCGAGCAGCGAGAAACAGCCCAGTCGCATTGTCCACGCCAACGGTGTCATCAATGGGTGAATGAAGGACAAGGAGCGGACGCCCCAGAGCGGCTGCGGCGTCGCGAACACTGGCGCCACGGACATCTTCCAGGAACTGGCGCTTGATTGTAAATGGGCGCCCCGCAAGGCGCACAACAGCCTCACCACGTGCTTCGATTTCGTCTATTTGTTCGCCGAAATTGTGGATGACGTGTTCCGCGTCTGCAGGCGCACCCAGGGTTGCCACCGCTTTGGCGCTGGCGATCTCGCGCGCTGCCGTAACAACCGCGGCCCCGCCCAGGGAATGGCCAATCAAAAGCCTCGGCGGTGCCCCCGCCGAGACCATCCAGTCAGCGGCGGCAACGAGATCCTGCACATTGGTCGTAAAGTTTGTGTTGGCGAAATCGCCTTCAGATTGACCAAGACCGGTAAAATCAAAACGTACCACGCCAAAACCGGCTTCGGTGAGCTTCTGGGCAATCCGTCCTGCGGCCTTGATGTCTTTCGAGCAGGAAAAACAGTGAGCAAAGAGGGCATAAGCCCGCGGCGGATGGGGCGGAACATCAACACGCGCGGCCAGTGTCTGGCCATCTGCGCCCGGAAACTCCATGCGACCTTGAACAAGTGCCATGCCTAGTCTCCCTTGCGTGGTACGTTCGCCAGATAGGAATGACGCCCCCGCACCGAAAGTCACGCCTTTGTGCAGTTTGCGTGAAGCTAGCCGTCGAAGTGCTCGGGTGGAACGCTCTCAATTGCTGGATCTGCAGAAGATCGACGGTTCAGAAGAAAGTAGCCTGACACAACTCCGCCAATCAGTAGAGTAAACGGCAATAGCCACAAAAGCCAGTCATAGGACTTGCGTGGCTGGGGCCGGAACAGGACGAATTCGCCATATCGATCGGCGAACCATGTGCGAACTTCCTGATCGGTTGCGCCATCAGCCACCAATTCGCGCACCCGCACACGCATCGTTTCAGCAATGTCTGAAGCTGATTGCGAGATCGGTTCGTTCTCGCAAGCCACACAGCGGATTTCCCGCATAAGGTCTTCGGCCCGGGCTTCGTCGGCATCGGACAAGGTGATCGTGGTCGATTGCGCCAGGAATACGATGGCCATCAAGACCGCCTTCATGACGGTGCCTCAATCGGCTTTGTTGTGGCGGGAGTTTTCGAACCGACTTTGCGACGTGCGCCTGACAAGCTGAACATGCTGAACAACCCGCCCAGGGCCATAATCAACACACCGATGAATACCAGATCGACGAGGGGATTGAAGTAGGCTCTGAACGTCCAGCGGACATCACCATCAATCACCCTGCGGTCGCCGAGTGCGAGATAGATGTCAGCAGTGCCTGATTTATGGATCGCCGTTTCTGTGGTCGGCATGCGCGACGCCGGATAATAGCGTTTCTCCGGCTCAAGGACGGTACTGGTTCCGCCCCGGGTCAGCACCATGCTGGCGCGATCAGCATACCAGTTCGGCCCTTCGATGCTTTGCACGTCATCCAGGGTAAGCTCCCACCCGGCCAGCGTGGCCGATTGGCCGACAGCGAGATCGAGGGTCTTTTCAAACCGGGCCGAAGTTTCGACGACGGCACCGATCACGAAGACTCCCAGGCCAGCATGGGCGAGCGTCATGCCCCACACCCTGGCTGGCATTTGCCAAAGCCGGCCCCATGTCTTCGCGCGCCGCCAGATTTCCCATGTTGCGCCACCCACAAGCCAAACACCAAGGCCAAGGCCGAGTCCTGCAAACAGCGCAATGTCGAACGCACCAACGCCCAAAATCGCGAAGATCACCAAGACGCCCGCGAAAGCGCCAACCCATTTCGTCAGCGACGACAGGTTTGCCTTGCCCCAGCCCCACGCCTGCACGACGGGAAGGGCCACCAAGGCCAAGGCCATGATCGGCGTAAAGGTGAGATTGAAATAGGGCTCACCGACTGACATTTGTCGGCCAAGGCCCTCAGCCATCAGCGGAAATAGCGTTCCGAGCAACACGGTCAGCGTGGCGACAAAGAACACCAGATTGTTGCCCATCAGGGCACCTTCCCGGCTAAGGCTTGTCCAAGGTGGCCCACCCCGAATGCTCGGCGCGCGGATCGCAAACAACAACAACGCGGCGCCGCCGAACACGATCAGACCGAACAGCAACGCCATTCCGCGAGACGGATCGACAGCAAACGCATGCACCGAAGTCAGGATTCCGGATCGAACAAGGAATGCACCCAGAATTGAGAAACAATACGCCAACACAGCAAGCAGCGCGCTCCAGACCGCGAAACTGCCGCGCTTTTCCGTAACGACGATGGAGTGAAGCAATGCCGCGCCAATCAACCAGGGCATCAGGCTGGCATTCTCAACAGGGTCCCAAAACCACCATCCGCCCCAGCCCAGCTCGTAGTACGCCCAATAGCTACCCAGCATGATACCAACGGTCAGCGGCACAAAGGCGGCCATAGCCCAACCGCGCGTCGTCTTGGCCCAGGCGCGATCAATGCGCCCTTCAATCAGCCCTGCCGCAGCCAGCGCGAACACAAAGCTGTATCCGACATAGCCAAGGTACAAGAGCGGCGGATGGAAGGCGAGCGCGGGATCTTGCAGCAGCGGATTGAGACTTTCTCCCTGAAGTGGAGGCACCTCAATGCGCAGAAACGGGCTGGAGACCGTTAGAAGGTATAATAGCGCTCCGCCGCTCATCAGCCCTTGTACACCGAGGGTTCGCGCTTCGAACACTTCGTTCCCGGTTCGCAGAATGATTGCACCTGCTGCGCCGAACCCGAGACAGACCAGGCACCACATCGCCATAGAACCTTCATGGTTCCCCCAGGTGCCGGCGATTTTGTAAATCATCGGTTTCAGTGTGTGGGAATGATTGACTACGAGTTGAACCGAAAAGTCAGATCTCACAAAGGCGAACACCAGCGTCAGGAAGGCAAACGCCATCGCCGCAAAACCAAGAATGGAGAACAGTCCAGCCGCGGGCCGACGGCTCATCAGACCCGTAACACCGGCGGCGATCGACAGCGCGAAGGCGACGATCGCTGCAAAGTGGCCAAGCTCGATCATGTCACCCCGGGATCCATATCGCGCAGCTCGCGCGGCACATAGTTTTCATCGTGCTTGGCGAGCAGTTCCGTTGCCACAAACACGTCCGCCTCTGTGAAATAGCCTGTGGCAACTACGCCGGAGCCTTCACGAAATAGGTCAGGGCGAATGCCGGTATAGCTCACCGGAATACGGTAAGTGCTACCATCGACGACGGAAAAGCGGATCTCAGCATCTGCAAGAAACTCCAGCGAACCAATTTCAACGAACCCGCCGACTTTCACGCGCTGGCCGGCGTCCGGCAATCCGACTTCAGCCAGATCCGCTGGCTCATAGAAGAGGTTTGCTGTCCGGCCGACCGCAAACACGACCAACAAAGCCGCGCAGATCAACAAGACAGCGGCAATCGAGAAAACGTAAAGGCGTCGGGTTCGGGCTCTCATATCTCACCTAGTATAGGAAATTCGCTCGAAAACGGAACTGCGGCCAAGGGTCATTCAGAAATAGGCTGATCCAACGTCTCATCGTCTTCACTCGCTGTGAAGGCGGCAACGAGTTGGTCGAAGTTGGACTGCAATTGCGGGGCCGACACGATGGCCTGTCGATAGCCTTGCCAGTGTGCGCGGGCCGCATCGCGCTCGCCGCTCTGCCACGCCGAAACGCCGATCAAAAAGGCTGCACGGGCCTGACCGGGGTCTAGCCTCACTACTTCAGTATAGATTTGCGCCGCCTCGTCCGGAACTTCGCCTCCCGATTGGCGAACAAAGGCATCGCCCAGACCGATCAGAGCCGGGACATGCTGGCCATCCCGGCGTAGGGCGGACTGGAACGCGCGAACGGCATCTTCGTCCCTGCCCTGTTGCATCAATAGCTGCCCGATAAAGAAATGAGGCTCAGGGTCGTCTGGTCGCTCGCGCACAAGACCTTCCAACCGTGCCAGTGTTTCACCCAAGGTCATATCCGCAGGCGACTTGGCCGCCAGTTCCGCTGTGCGTGCCGCCATTGGCTGATCGCCATAGCCCGGACGACCGATCATCGCGTAAACGGCGCCTGCACACAGCAGGGCAGCGGCGAAAATGATCCAGTCGAGACGTGTCATGGTGATCGCAGCTTCAAGGTTGCGCGCAGTCCGCCAAGCGGGCTGCGGCTAAGGTCCAGTTTTCCGCCATACATTTCGGCAAGCTCGGACACGATTGAAAGACCCAGTCCGGTCCCCGGTGCTGTTTCATCGAGTCGCACGCCGCGCTTCACCGCATCTTCCATCTGGGCCTTGGTGAGGCCATCACCATCATCATCCACATGTAGGAACAACCAGTCGGCATCGGGCGCTTCTGAGGCCACGACGACTTCGCTGGACGCCCACTTGCAAGCGTTTTCCATAAGATTGCCCAGCATCTCTTCCAGGTCCTGGGTTTCCGTGCGCGTCACTATGGACGGATCAACGCAATGGCTAACCGTTACCCCTTCACGGCCATAAAGCCCGTTCAATAGGCGCACCAGACTATCGACAATCGGCGCCGCTTCAGAGCGAACGCCAAGCAGTTCAGCCCGGGCCGCGGCTTGGGCGCGCTTCAGATAGTGGTCAACATTTGCACTCATGCTTTCAGATTGACGGCGGACAACATCATCCAGCGGCGTTTCGCCAACCGCTTCATTGCGCAGGACAGCAAGCGGGGTTTTCAGGGCGTGGGCCAGGTTACCCACGTGGGTGCGCGCACGTTCCACCACGCCACGATTGTGTTCAATCAGCTTGTTCAGCTCCGTTGTAAGCGGTAGGATTTCGTCAGGATAGTCTTCATCGAGGTGTTGACGGTCACCTTCCCGGATCCGCCCAAGATCAGCTTCGATACGTTCGAGCGGTTTCAGCACCAGGCGAAGCTGCGCCACCAACGCCACCAACACGCCCGCTACCAGGACCGCCATGGCGCCGAGCAGAAGCACCATAAATCGCTGGGCGCCCTGATCGGTCGCGGCGAGATCGTGTGCGACGACAAGGACGGCCCGGCTGCCATTATCGGATAGAACGATAGATCGAACGGCAACCCGTACCCGCTCATCGGCTGGGCCAATCGAATCGAAGTAAAATGTCTCTCCGGGATCGTTGATCGTGGCCGTCAGATGTTTTGGCGGGACAGGCGCATCTCCGTCCCACATGCTCGCCGGGCGAATGTCGTCAACGATCTCCCCGCCCTCATTCACATCCAAAATGATCCAGTAGCGGCCGGACAAAGGGGTTCCAAAACGAGAGTCTTGCGGCAGCCGCTGTTGATTGGCCATAATCTGTCCTTCATCGCCAAGGTCGACGGCGCGCGACAAATCAACGAGCGTTGCATCGAGGTCGGTCTCGAGCAAAGCGAGAGTTTGGTTCCGGTAGAGACCAGACAGCGCCAAGCCACCGCCCATCAGCACGATCAGGCACCATAGCCCGGCGCCCAAAAGAACACGGCTGGCGAGTGATCCGCTACGGGGGAGCTCGAACGGTGTGATGACTTCAACTCCCGGCGTTGAGAACGCGGGAGACTGAAGCGGAATGCGGTCTAGCCGGCAAGATGTTGTTCGGTCTCCGGCACAACCAGACGATATCCCAGCCCGCGCTCGGTTTCGATCCGATCCGGTCCGAGTTTCTTGCGCAATCGCCCGATGAACACTTCGATTGTATTGGAATCGCGATCGAAGTCCTGATCATAAATATGTTCAACAAGTTCCGTGCGCGGCACCACACGCCCTTGATGATGCATAAGGTATGACAGCACCCGGTATTCATGGGCGGTCAGCCGGATAGGCTCTCCATTGACCGACGCGCGTGCCGAGCGGGTGTCGACCCGAAGCGCTCCAGCTTCCAGAGCAGCGGCGGAATGACCGGTCGCCCGGCGAAGCAGAGCGCGTAAACGCGCCAGCAGTTCGGCAGTGTAGAACGGCTTGGTCAGATAATCGTCAGCGCCGGCATCGAAGCCCTTCACTTTCTCGCTCCAACGATCACGCGCTGTGAGAATCAGGACTGGAAAGTCTCGACCTTCCGCACGCCAGCGCTCCAGCACGGTTACACCATCAAGTTTCGGCAAACCGAGATCCAGGATCACGGCATCATAGGGCTCGGTATCGCCCAGGAAGTGTCCGTCTTCACCGTCGGCCGCCAGGTCGACAGCATAACCGGAATGGGACAAAGCATCGGCAAGTTGCCGACGCAGATCGGGATCGTCTTCTACCACAAGAATACGCATGGCGATTTATCCTCCTCGAACGCTTTCGATTCGGCCTGACTGAGCGTTCACAACGACTTGCATGCGCCGTCCGTCTTCGCTCATCCAGACAATTTTATACTCTGACCCACCATCAGACGTCGAAAACAGCTCGGCATCCAATTGGTATCCGCCATACTCACCTTCAAGTCGCGCAAAAATGTCCTTCAGGGGGACAATATCACCGTTGCGCACAGCATCGTGGGCCTGTCCTGGTGAAAAGGACTGGGCGACAGCGTGTGTCGTGGGGCCCGGCAAAACGAGCACACTCATCGCTAAGGTCGTGACGACGCGGTGGATCATGGATGCGGAGATAGTCACAACGGACTGAACACTGAGTGAATGTTGACTGCAATCGCACGTTCAACTGCAGTTGGTCAGGGGCTGACCTTACTGCTGAAAAACGCTTTCAATTCAGGATCTGAAGGGTCGTCCAGGCGGATTTCAAGCCGCACAAACAGATGGCCGGGCGCCTTATTGTCCGCGATGCCCTTACCTTTCAGCCGAAGCACCGTGCCTGTGTTCGATCCTGCGGGCACAGCCAGAGAGACCGAACCTGATGGTGTAGACACTTCCACCCGTCCGCCAAGCACAGCCGTTTCGAGGGAAACGGGCTGTGACATGCGAAGATCGTTGCCGCTGCGGGTCCAGATCTGACTTTCGCCGACCGAGACCTGCAAGTGGATATCTCCTGGCGGGCCACCGGTAGGCGAAGCGTGGCCTTGGCTTTTCAAACGCAAGGTCTGTCCCGTTTTCAAGCCTGCCGGGATATCAACGTCTACCGCCCGTCCATCGGGCATGACCATACGCCGTCGCCCACCCGTTGCAGCATCTTCAAAGGGAACGGTGATCTTGTAGACGATATTGCGCCCCTTGATCGGACCTGTCCGCCGACGTGTCCGGCTGCCACCAAAAAGACCGGAAAAAACATCGTCAAAAGGATCGGCGCCGCCACCATGGCCACCAGCGCCGCCGTGAAACGGGCGAGTCGGCTGGCCTGTGTCATCAATTTCGCCGCGATCATACTTTCCGCGCAGATCGGCATCGCCGAGAATTTCAAAAGCAGAAGACAGGGACTTGAACTGATCCGCCCTGGCTTCATCACCCGGATGAAGGTCAGGATGGCAGGTCTTCACTTTCTGCCGATAGGCTTTCTTGATGTCGTCCTGTGAAGCCGAACGGGCCACGCCCAACAAGGAATAGAGATCGACGGCCACGCGGGTCCTTTCCGGTGAGGAGAACGTCGCTTAGGTAAGTCATGTCTGGGCAATTGTCACCCAGTCGCCGACCATGCCGTTCGTTGCGATCGCTCTCAGCCGCACATCACTCGCATCTGCAGGGAACACATAGCTCTGCCCAACAACGCGCTGCTGTTGCGCAAGCTGCGCGGCGTCTGTCCATGCCAAATCAAACTTGAACTCCGTCTCCGGGTCGGGACGGTCGAGGTCATCGGGCACACCCGGCCCTCTCGCCGCCCAGTCCAACCGACCGGTCGCGGCATCCCACTTCAAAATACGGGGCGTCCACGGATTTTGAGCTTCAGCGGTGTAGGTAAACGCCGCAACGGTGCCGCCTGGCTGAGCGACCCATTCCTGCTCAAGGCCAGTTTCATCATCAAGCAAAGCCAGCACACCAAGATTGCCATCAACCAAAACGCAAGGGCTGCCAGCAGGCGTAAATCCCGCAGGACCGCCATGGTGAGATCGCAGGGCACGCAACAGCCCGGTAAGTTCGTAAGTGTTCGACCCGACAAGACTCGCCGTGGCAAAGGCCAGCAGTTCCCAGCCAACTTCATTTTTTACCAGCAGAAGATTCTGCCAGGCCAACGCGCCGGACTCGCCGACGCTCACCAGATCAGGCGCCGCCATTTCGACTGTTATAGTGTTGCTACGATCCCAGCGGTGTTTCGGCCCAATTTGAAGGTCTTCAAGTAACCGGCCCGTCAATGCCGGTTGTTCCAGCACCATGCGCTCTGTCAGTTGAGACGCTGAAGGGCCGGAGAGAATGGTAACCTGCCCTGGCCATGGGTCGGCATATGCCGCCAGGATAAGCGCGGCGGCGTTCTCCCCGCTCGGCAACAGGGGGCCATCGATTAAAAGGAGGTCTGGCGTTGACGGCGGTTGAGCAGCACCGCTCTGTGAAGGCGCGTCCATAGCGCGTGACGGGTCGACACGCTCCGCCACACGCTTCAGTTCGGCGGTCACGCTGGCGCCGACTTCCAACCGATCGACGGCGTAGATTCCGTCATAGCCGTCCACCATCACAGTCTGTGATGTCAGACCCAAGCCAATATCGCGGGCAATGCTCAGTTTTAGCCCGTCGTGCTCACGCGCTTTCAGAAGCATCCGTCTGGCGGTTCGTTCAGCTTGTGGCGCAGACATGGCCAGCGGCAAGTTCATGGATAAATGGACACCGGGCTGTGGTTCATCGACCCGCACATCTGCCGTTTCAGGCTCATATCCGCGATCGACGCTAGGATAAAGCAGCGTCAACCGACCGGGCGAGGTGTCTTTCGCCTGCCGCAGCTGCATTGCCCCGGTCTCCACGAACTCATTGGCGCTCAAGTTTGTGATTAGTCCGGAGGCTGGGGATAGAACCGTGAGCTGCCCTGACTTTTCGATGCACGGCAAATCATAGGCGGTCATCAGCGGGGCAATCGCCTCGCTCAACCGGGTTTCACCATAAGTCGCAAACCCGGAAACAACACCATCGAGTGCAAGTGTGTTCAAATCAGTGCCCGCGCGTTTGGCCAGGTCTTCAAACACAACTGACAGTGATGAAAGGCTCGTGCGTCCATTGAGCCAGTGACCCTTCAGCCAGTTGTCCCCGTCACTCCAGATGTCAGACCGTTTTGGAAATGCCGGAAAAGGGCGAGCGTCCCAAGCCCAAACTGCCGCGCCAGACACAAAGGACTGCGCCAGCCAGTACTCCACCACAGTGCTCACCGCGGCGGCCTGCAAGATATCGTCACGCTCGCCGGAAGAATATGGCGGGACGGCGCTTTCAGAGCTCTTCGGATCAAAGAACAGGTTGGGCGAATTGATGGACTTGTCGACTGCAGGAAAACCAATTTCGGCCAGCCGAATCGGCTTGCTTCCAGGCTGCCACTGTGTCGGGATCGAGGACCTTACACCGCCAGGCCGTTCATGGTGGGGCTGCGACCACCAATTGGGCAGATCCTTGGACCGAAACATCCAATGTTCGCCATGGTCAGTGTCATTGATTGGCGTTCTAACCTGGGCATCTCGATCTACTTGGGAGGCATAGTACCAGTCAAATCCATCTCCGCCGCTCTGGTTCGATATGAGGTAAGTTGCCTCCCCCGGGTCTCGGACACCGTCCTGCCAATCCAAATGGGCATCACCATCACGCCAGTCGCCCGCAGGCGGATACCAGTCGATACCCACATAGTCGATTGAGGGTTTTGCCCACAGTGTATCCAGCGGGAACCAGACATCCCCCGTCCCGTTAGCCGGGACAAACGCGCCATATTCACTCCAGTCCGCTGCATAGGACACAAGGCAGGCCGGCCCGAGGATCGCCTTGATTTCGTCAGCCAGCGCGCAAAGTCCATCAACAAATGGAAACCCACCGCTCCCATCGTGAAGCCGCGTGGCACCTCGCATCTCGGTTCCAATCAGGAACCCGTCAACGCCTCCGGCAAATATGGCAAGATAGGCATGGTGGAGAATGAACCGGCGATAGCCCCAATCATCCGGGCTACCATGATAGGCGACGCCATTGCTCGTCAGCGTGAAGTCACTCGGTTGAGCCGCCCCCATAAAGCTCAGGACAGCGGACTCAACGCCGGGAGTGCCATCCACTGCCGAGCCGATCCGCCCGCGCCAGGGAAATGGAGGTTGAACACCATTGCCATCGACGTTCGGGAGCGTCGTATCGGGCGGCACATCCATCAAAAGAAAGGGGGTCAGCGTAACGCTTAGACCACGGGATTTCAGGTTCTCGATCCCCTCACGCACAGCGATGTCAGCGGGCGTGCCCCCATAATAGGCATCACCCTCTGGCGTCTGGGACACAAGATGAGCGTCGCCCCGGCTGCTCCCGCTTACGGACCAGGAATACGGGACAGTGACCCGGTCCGTCGTTTCAACGCCCGGACGGATCTTGCACTGCTCGGCACGCAGATCATCACCGAACCAGGCCACTGTCAGCGACACTTCGGATACGTTCGGCAATCCCTGTTCAAGTTGATCCAATGAGACATCAAAATCGCTACGCGCGGGATCTGCGTTCACATTCAACGGTACGTCCCGGCCAGGGAAAGTTCTCACGCTGACAGGCTGGGTACCATAAACAAATTCACCCGTCGCCGGGATGACGTTCACCGCCCGCACGACCTCAGACACTTGCCGGGCACCGTCAACAGTCGGGGCTTTCGACACCTCGAACGACAATTGAGGAATGCGGTTGCCGAAATCGTCCAGCGGGAAATCCTCGAACACGATATAGCAAAGGCCTTTGTAGCCGGGCGCATTTCCGAAGCCTTCCTGCGCTTCAATGACCGGGTCCGGCGTTTGGGTCTCACCACCCGCATAAATGCGGTGGGTGTAACTGCCCAATGACAGCTCTTCTCCATTTGCCCACACCCGCTCGATGTTCGCGCCCGGTCCTTCGCCAACGGCGACAGCGAAGCTGACCGTGTAACTGTAGGTTCGCACCTCCGGGCCGCCTTTGCCTTGGCGTTCAGACTTGCGGCGCTCCTGAAAATCGCCCGCCCAGATCAGCTGCCCAGCCACACGCATGCGGCCATAGACATTGGGTATACCAACGCCTTCTCGGCTTTCCATTACGTGCAGTTCGGTCAGCCGCGGGCCTTCGCGGGGCTGGCCGAACACAGCTTCGTCGATGGCTCTGCCCGCCAGACTTCCCAACTGCCGACCGAGGGCGGCGCCGGAAAAACGACGGCCAAGTACTGAAAAGCTACCCGGCAGCAACCGCTGCCCAAGGCTTGTGCCGACTCGCGATAACGCAATCTGAGCCATGATCAGTCCTCAATGTCTGGAAATTGAAAAGCCGCTACGATCCGCCGCTGCCACCATGGCACCAGCCGGGTTTCGGTGACGCTTTTGCCCCAATAGGCGTGAATGATTGCCTCATCGCTCGCGACGATGGCGCAGTGCTTGGCTGGCGCCCCGAGCGCCATTCGGAACAGTAGAAGGTCGGCCGGCCGAGCCGCCGACAGCGGCACTTCTCGGAAATGTCTTTGCGCGGCCGCAAGCAACGGGTCGTCGGTGCGCAAGTCCAGCCAATCAGGTGAATAGGCTGGCAAGCCTTCCGGTTCCGGCCCAATACAGTTGCGCCACACCCCGCGGATCAGCCCCAGGCAGTCTGCTCCCAGGCCTTGCCGACTGGCCTGGTGTCGATACGGCGTTCCGATCCAGGTGCGCGCCTCTGCGATAACCTCTCCTCGATTGGCCATCAGCTTGAGCGTCCCGGCGATGCCAACATGAAATCGTTGCCCGGCATGTGAGGACACCCGCGAAACCGCTCACCATTATTGAAACGTGCAACACAGGTTTCGAATGTCTGGTCACAGCTTAAGCCGGCATGTTGTGGATCGTTCAAATCGACACCGCATCGCGCATCGCCGAGCGTGGCATCGCATAGCCCGGAATAATTGCGCCCCAATACCCGCTCAAGATCAGCCTTAAGGGAGACGAGGTTTGCGAAAAACTCTCCGTCCTGGATCTCGATTTCGCTGAACCGGCCGCTCCAGATATGGCCTATGCGTTCGCCCGCTGACCAGTCGGCGAGTTCAACATCGATCCGCGCGCCATCCCACAATCCGGCGGACACATCTTCGGCGCGGATACCGTCGCTTGAAACCGCACCCTCAACGTCAGCTGTGCCAGGCGCCAGGTCAGTGGTCTGCTCGAACACTTCAGTCTCAAACGCCAAACCGGGCTCGAAAACTACGCCGTCCAGTTCAAGCACGTGATCATGGTCCGTGAGGTGAAGTGTGACACTGTCCCGGCGGGTCAATGTCCAAATCTGACAGGAATAGAGTCGATGGCTGGACATGCTTCACCCCAACAGCTCGATGAGCCCGATGCGGGCAATTCGCCCGGCGCCGAAGCCTTCAAGGCTCGCTTCAATTCGGTCGCTCTCAAACCGGGCTGGGCAATCAAAGTGAAAGCCTGCCGAGAGGGCTGCGCCCTGGATCGGTGGCGCATCGAAATGAACCCTTCCCGAGGCAGTGTCGACCGAGAATCCGGACAGGGTTTCTACCCCATCAATCGCAATGCGCACCGATTCCGCCACGGGCTTCAGGATTTGTCTTTCCGTGTCCCCATAAGCTTTGACGAGTTGAAAAACGGTCTCGAAACCATCGCCAACACCAAGGGCCTGATCGGTCGGGGAAGTCTTCTGTTCTGGCGCACACGACCGGTCATCTGTCACGTCCCGAAACCTGAATCCGAACAGCGGACCACGGCGCGCTTCGAAGAAACCGACAAGGCCATGCAGCTCGTCAAGAGTGGTTATGGCGCTACCAACATCCCACCGCCGGCGCGATCCGGCCCACACGGCTGTGCGCTGTTCAGCGCCGCTCGCCATTTGGACAATTTGAGTATTGCGTTCCGGACCGCCCACTGCGCCAAAGGCAATCGACAGCGGAAAGTGAACATCGTGAAAAGCGTTGAGACTCATAGTGTTTTTCCCATCGTCATGCGGTTGGGCTGATGAGCGCCTGGGTCAGGAATCGGACCCGCACCACGCCTCGAAAATGTCTGAGATCGGCGCCGCGAACGACATCGCTGAACACGGTCTGGACAAGGACGAGCTTCTGACCCGGCAAATCCAATTCGAGTGCGTCCAGACTGGCCCTCAATGCGCCAACCAGGGCGCGCGATTGCGACCGCCCACCATGGCGAGACAAGACGACAAACGTCGCGGTCAACGCCAATCCGCGACGACCGGAAGTGTCTGAAGGCTCGCTCTGCCAGTGTTCAAGCTGAACAAAAGGAAAAACGGCGCGCGTCGATTCGTCATCAATTATGCGCGCCGGATCGCCAAACAGGAGCGCCAGACTGCTATCGCTTCGCAAGGCCGTCAGGACTGCGGCGTTCAAATCCGCCTCAACAGAGGACGCAAGGACAGGCGCGGTCATAGCCGCACCTGCCGATGTGAAGCGACCAATTGCGAAACGCGTTCTGGAAGCGGTTTGATCGGAATGTCGCCATCGGTGCGATAGGCCTCGGCAACGAGATGCATGATGGCGAGTTTCAGGTCCGCCGGCACATCGCCCGTTCCGCCAAAACCCGCATCGAAGGTAATCTCTGCGGCTTCGCCAGCTTGTATGGGTGGAACCATGCTCCACGGTCGACTGCAGAGGCGACCACCCACCAGAGAGAATCGATCAGTCAGGTCTTCGCTGTCACCAGGACCCGGCAGGCCAATAGTCACCGACACCAAAGACGTAGCCGGGCGCGGCAACAACATGAGGCCTCGACCGGACAATCTGGGCGACCAATCCGTCAGGGTACGCATCACGCGGCGCTCGACCAGCGCGAGATCAGATGCCAATTCCAGTTGAGATGTGGCAGCCAAAATGAGGCTGTCGATATAGCCGTCTTCGCCGTCATGGCCCACGCGCAAATGGGCTTTCACCTCATCGCGGGACAAAGCTGGAGCGGCTGGCGGTGTAATAACCGTCAGGGTCATGGGGTGGTCCGATCAATACTAAGGAAGAGAGCGCGTCGGCCGAGGGGCGACAGCCGACGCGCGCGGTTTGGGCGTCCTAGAAAACCATTACTTTGATGGCATCGAAGTTCTGGACACCGCCACCGACCCGTTTGGACGTGTAGAACAACACGTATGGTTTGGCGGAGAATGGATCGCGCAGGACGCGGGCACCCTGGCGGTCGACAATCAGGTATCCTCGGCGGAAATCACCGAACGCAATCGCTGCATTGGACGGGCCAATGTCCGGCATGTCTTCGATTTCCGTCACCGGATACCCGAGGATGGTGGCGGCTTCACCGCCGGAGCCGGGCTGCCAGAGATAGCGGCCATCGGCATCCTTCAGCTTGCGCACTGCCGACACTGTCCGGCGGTTCATGACGAAACGACCATTCGAGCGGAAGTTCGACTTAGGCGCGTAGATCAGATCGATCAGCTGGTCCGCCGGGTCTGTTGCCGTGAAATCACCGGCGACAGAGCCAATATTGCCCCAGCTATGGCTGGCATCCGCCACGATGGCGTAATCGAGAATACCCTTCGGCTTACCGACGCCATCGCCGGAAATGAAGGCGGCACTTTCCTGGGCTGAAAACGCGGTCTCCACTTCATCAGCAAGCCAGCTATCGACATCGGCGTAGGCGTCTTCCAGCAGCGTCTGTGTGGCTGCCGGCATGGCGTAAAGCTCACCGGCCGGGAACTCCAGGAGCGCAAGACTTGGCGCTGTCGTTTCAATGCGCGCATCGGTCTCTCCTGCCCAGGATGCGCCAGCACCTAGACCAACCGGCTTGCGAAACACACCCGCAGACGTCTGGCGCACCGTTGCAATCGTGCGCATGGGCGAGGCGGTCTGGAGACGAGCTTCAATCATCCGGTCCAGCTCGGCTGGGGCAATATAGCCGCCCTGATCATCTGTGCCTGTGTTCAAAGACTTCGTGTCAAGGCGTGCAAGACCGCTCTCATCACCGCTGCGAAGATAACGGTTCCAGGCATCGGAATGCTCACGATCCGCTTCAGGCGCCGGCGAGACACCCGCCATCGGCGCGCTGGATTTGAGGCTGAGCGCTTCGAGGCGGCGATCAATGCGGGCCAGGCGCTCATCGGTCAGCGGATCGCTTGCGCCGCGCGTTTCGATGTCGGCCAGCCGTTCATCATTGGCGCGCCTATAGCTTTCAAACGCAGCCATTATGTCCGCCGTTTCAGCGGCGCCAGATGAGCCAGTCATTTTGGTTTCGGTAGTCATGAGGTCTCCTTGTTTGACCTTGGGTTTCAGGCGGCGCGGGCGTGTTGTCCGGTCACGCTGAAGCGGGCGGCAGGCTGCATCGGGTCAGCAACCAGCGAAATTTCGACGAGTGACACGCGAACCAGATCGCGCCCCCGCGTTCGGCGGTGTTTCCAATGGGTCGGGCGAAAGCCGATGGACAGACCGTTCAAGCCGCGCTCAACGAGCTTTGCGGCGCCGGTCGACGTCACAAGACCGCGAACATACAGTCCGCGACCATCCTCAATGATGCGCGACCAGGTGCCCGCGATGGCCCCTTGCTTATGCTGGATCAGCATCGGCACGCTCGGTGTTCGGCTGAGAGATGACGCAAACGCACCAGCTCGCACAACGTCTCCAACCTGGTCTTCGAGTCCGAACAAGCTGGCATAGCCTTCCACCAGAAGGGGGGCGCTCATCGCTCATCCTCCAGACGTTGCTCAATCCGTTCGAGTTGGTGACCAATGCCATCAAGGCGCGCTTCGACCCGGGCTAGCCGCACGTCGAAACCGTGCAGTTCGGTGTTGGCCTGTTCAACGCGGGTAAGGCGTTCTGCTGCCCCGCCCGCCCAGATCAGAATGCCGGCGAAGTGGACAATCACTGCGATCAGAACGCCATAGGTGAGACGCCGGTCCATCGGAGACGAAGCGCTGCTCATCGCGCACCTCCGTCTATGGGAGCGAAACCTGCCAGCGCCCGTTTTTCTTCTTCAGAGAGGAAGCTGGTCTGGTCGATCAGTGTCCAGAATTCGGCGCGCTCGTTGGCCAAGGCCGGCACCTGCTCAATATCGCAAGTCAGTGGTGCGGCCAGGTCAAACCTTGGCACGAGCCAGTTCGACAGCGCTTTGGCCACACGCTGGGCGAGCGGAAGCACGGTGGTCTTCCAGAACGCGTTATTGGCTTCACGGTAATTGGAATAAGTGTTGTCGCCGGGTATGCCGAGCAGCATCGGCGGCACACCAAAGGCCAGCGCAATTTCCCGCGCCGCTGTATTGCGGGCATCCTGAAAGTCCATATCAGCTGGTGAAAGCGACATGGGCTTCCAGTCCAATCCGCCCTCAAGAAGCAGGGGACGCCCCGCGTTGGAGTGCCCTGTGTGTTGGGAATCTAACTCGGTCTTTAAACGCTCGAACTGTTCATCAGTCATCCGCGATCCATCGCGGCCATAGACAAGCGCTCCGGATGGGCGGGCGGAATTATCAATCAGCGCCTTTTGCCAATCAGCGCCACCTGAATGGAGATCGAGCGCGCGGCGCGCAGCCGCCAGAGGTGAATAGCCCATTATGTCATCGGCCGGGTTGAACAATTTCAAATGTAGCAGCGGCAGCCAGCCATCGTCGCTGCGCTGGATCTGGCGCTTTGTGCGCCCCACCTCATAGGTCCAGCCTTCAATCCAACCATTGTAACCGGTGACCGGTGTCATCCGGTCAGGGCGCAAAACGAACAATGCGCCCGGCGGCTCATCATCGGCCAGCGACACCGCTTCCAGATAGGCATTGCCCGTGATTTGCAGGTGGATGTGCAGCGCTTCCAGAAGGCTCGTACCATCAAGCTCGGGTTGAGGGCGCGACAACAAGGAGGCCAGCTCCGGGTCACCAGATCGCAACGGCACGGACGCGGCGGCTTCTGCCACCAGTCGGATGCATCGATAAGCAATGGGATTTGACTGAAAGCCATCACGCATGAGGGCTTCCGGCGCTTTCGACCCCCAACGCGGAGATGCCAGCTGCGAGAGCGCTATGAGCGACGCGCCAGCCGTTTTCGTCTCGGTGTCTTTTGAGAATGGCCAGACCATTGTGCTCGCTTTCTTGCCGTTTCCGATGTCTGGACCTGTTTTAGCGGCTGGTGTTCCCGGTCTGATTGGGAAGACAAAAATTGAGTGTTTTCAGGGGAACCCACGGCAATAGCTGTGGAAAGGTATCGGGCTATCCCTCGAGACGGCGCATGATTAACGGCGCATTAAGCGACGAGTGCGCTAAGGCAGACATTCTCAACAGTATGTCGAGGACCAGATGTCCGGAAAAATCGTTTCAATCGCAAATTCAAAAGGTGGGGTCGGCAAGACTACCACATGTGTCAGCCTGGCGGAGGCATTTGCCGCCGAGGGCCGCTGCGTCCTGGTCGTTGATCTGGATATGCAGGCCAACGCTTCGATGATCGTGTTTGGTCGTGGCGGTGATGAAAAACTCTATGACGCCATTTCTGAGCGCAAGACCATCACCGACTACCTCGAAGAGAACTTCTTCGGTGAAGCCTCCATGCCTTTGTCAGACTTCGCGACGAAGCGCGCCAGCGATGTCACGCACATGGGCCGCCCGCTGGATCTGTCCCTAGTGGCCGCTTCGCCGGGCCTGCGCCGAACCGAACGAGCGCTGATTTATGAACTTACCGCGCAGGGCTATGCCATGCAGGCCATTGAAGGACGGGTCGGCAACAAACTCTCCCAGGACCTCAATCGCCTGCGCAAGGAGTACGACGTAATTCTGTGCGACTGCCCGCCAGGTATCTCGGCCATGACAGAAACAGTCATGTCGATCTCTGACCTGCTGATTGTGCCCACTATTCCCGACTTCATGTCGACCCTCGGCCTCGACCTTTTCGTTGGCGACGTCATCCCACAGCTCAATCGCGACTCCGGTGAGGGCATGCCGTATGTCCTTGCCACGCGCTACACAGACAGCGCCCACCAAAGAATCGTACTAAACGCGATGTGTGAAGGTGCTGAAGGTGGCGAAACAGATTACGCGATGATGGCCTCAATCATTCCTGCGACTCCGAATTTCGCCTGCAACCCGATCGAGTTGGGTTACGCCCCAACCCTTGCCCAGAAATGGCCTGGCGATGCCCTCGGCATTCTGGACACATTGCACAAGGAAGTGGCAGGACTCGTCGCATGAGTTTGATCGCCGATGGACGCACCGCCCTGAAAGCCATGCTCGACCATGGCGAAACATTTCAGGGTATCGCTGACCGGGAATGGTCCTCTGCGGCCATCCGGCTTGCAAAAAAACAGCTGACCGCTGCCCGGCAGGATCGAGCAAATGTTGTCAGCGTCAAAAACACGCTCGGCGACGATATGTTCGAACGGGCACTTGATGCGCTCAGCGCTTACCACGTAAAAATTCTCGCGAAGCGCGTTGATCCGACCGTCGCAGGCGAGGCCATCGAGTCTGCATCAATGGCGCGGCAACACATTCGCACAGTGATGTCACCGGACTGGCAAATTCGTGAACCCGTCGCCGAAAATGTCGAACCCAGTGAGCCGACAAAGCCCAAAGGCAATCCCTATATCGGCCGCAAGGCGTTTCGCACTGGGCGCTAGAGTGAGCGTACGCGTGGTGCATCTCCACCCGCGATCATCAGAGACCAGACGGCCCAGACAAGCGCATCAACACGGTCCGGCGATCCGGATTGGCCGTCTGTTCCAAAAGCAAGCATCTGCTTTTCCAAGTCTGGAAACAGTCCAAAATGAAATACACGACCCTGCCGATAAAGCGCGCTGACAGGATGTGCCCGTACTGACTTGCTGACGCTGGCATGAACGAGGCGAATAGGCAGACGACACCCGGCAGCCAAAAGGACCTGACGTACCATTTCTCCGCCCTGATTGGCTTCGGCAACAATCGAGACCGCGCCCACTTCGCCAGCAACTGAGATCGCGCGCGCTGCCCAATCCATCGGCGAAAGCCCCTGAACGCTGGCATCGGCCAAGATACAGCTCATGTCTCCGTCGGCAGTCTGCCCAAATCGACCCGCCGCTACTATCCCGCACATGTCTGCGCGAGGGCCCTGACTTGCTGGCGGATCAATGGCGACGACGATATCTTCAAAGCTGGGAAGCACGCTGTTTCGCCGGCATTGATCCAGCACTTTTCGGGTCCAGAACACGCTCGATCCGCCGTCCAGAAGTTCCCCTTTCAGTTCCTGGCGAACAAGCTCTTCCGTCGGCAACTGGGCTGCAACCCGTTGGGCAAAATCGGGCGACAGGTTGGCCGAGTTGTCGATCGTGGACGCCCGGGTGATTGCGGTGTCGGTATCTTTTATCAACTGCCGGATCAGCTCGACCGGGCGCGGGGTCGTCGTCGCCATAGCACGCGGCGTCGGCCCCAACCGAAGCGCCAGCTGCATCTGATGCCAGGCCAGACCGCCATGGCCCCAGGCTGCGATTTCATCGCACCAGGCAAGATCGAATTGAGGTCCACGCAATTGATCGGGATCTTCAGCTGAAAACGCATACGCGATGGCGCCCGTATCAAACTCAAGGCGACGACGAGAGCTTTCATATGCCGGTCGCGCTCTGCCATGGGCTGGCACCAGACTGCATAGTCCCGAAGCGCCTTCGATCATGGTCTCGCGCACATCGTGGAGTGTTGCGCCAACAAGCGCGATCCGCCGCGCGCCCAACTGCTCCACAGCAAACCTCACCCATTCGGCCCCTGCCCGCGTTTTTCCAGCGCCGCGGCCGCCCAAAAACAACCAGTTGCGCCAATCGCCAACAGGCGGCCTCTGCGCGGCGTGGGCTTCAATCAGAAACGGGCAAGCCAACGCGGCGTCCATCGCCCGGGCGTGTCCGTCCTCGGATTGAAGCGCGTTGCGGATCGGCTGGTGCCAAACCGAGAGTTGAAGTCGCATATTCACTAATATTTCCAGCCCGGTGGCGAAGCCCGCCGCATATCCTACCGGCTAGAAATACCGCACCTAGAGAGACCGTCGGACAGTTTCGCCTGACACAAGGCCCATAATCGGAGCTTCGGAAAAGGCTATTTATGCTCTTTATTACAATGACTTAAATACGGATCGGCTAGTTGGCGGTAGGCGTATTTCATACCCATCCGGTTCAACGACAATTCAGTATTTATCGCGACAATCCGATACGGCGAACTCGAAACAGAGTATGTCCAGGCAAGCGGTACAACGTGGCCTCAGTTTTCGGTTTCGATTCAAGCTGTCAGCCTGTGCCTGGCCTATCGCCTGCATTGTCGTTCAGCCATAAGCCGGCCTGTCTTGCCGTGCGGAGTTGGCAGACTATCATTCATCACTGTGCTACGATCCGTTGCGAGTGTCGGCACCACTACAACCATCGCGTGGGTCGCGATCGAAGTCTACCAAATGACTGGACGATGAAATGCACACGTTCGCTTATACTAAATGCGTAATAGCGCTGGGAACCGTTATGGTGCTCTCGGGCTGCAATGACGCCGGCGACACGGATCAGAACTGGCGACAGGGGCGGCAAGACACAGTGACCAAGGTCATCGTGCAACCGGTCTCATTCAAAGCCGACACGAGCCGGGTTCAAGCGGTCGGAACCGCACGGGCGAAAGCCAGCGCTGAGATTTTCCCTGAGGTCAACGGCGAAGTTGTTGCGGTCAATTTCACCGCCGGAACACCTGTTGAGGCCGGTCAAATCCTCATTCGACTGGAAGCGCGCGCAGAAGAACTTGCCGTTCGCCGCTCTGAGGTGGCTGTGCGTGATGCCGAGCAATTGCTCGACCGCTACGACCGCATCGATGTGCCGGGCGCAATTTCCGAAAGTCAGATAGACACCGCCCGCACGGCGCTGGAAGCTGCGAAAATAGACCTCGACCTTGCGCGCAACTCGCTCGCAGACCGAACCGTTCGCGCGCCGTTTTCGGGCTACACAGGACTATCGAACATTGACCCGGGCGCGCGCGTCACGCCGCAAACACAGGTCACGCGCCTTGATGATCGTTCAGAGCTGTTCATTGATTTCGCGGCCCCCGAACAGGTCTTTGGCGGGATCCGTGCGGGCGACTTCCTGAAAATGGAGCCTTTTTCTGCGCCCGGTCAAATGATCGACGCCGAGGTTCAAGCGATCGACAGTGGGATAGATCCAACGACCCGCGCGTTCACCATCCGCTCGAAGGTCGACAATTTAGACGATACGTTGCGACCAGGGATGAGTTTCCGCGTCAACTTCGACCTGCCAGGTGTCGTTTATCCTTCAGTGCCCGAAACTTCGATCTTGTGGGGGGGCGACGGCGCCTATGTCTGGACCGTTCTGGACAGTGTCGCTTCACAAACTGCAGTCGATGTTGTGGCAAGACATCAGGGGCAAGTGCTCGTTCGGGGTGATTTGGATGAGACCAGCCAGATCATTGTTGAGGGCGTCCAGAAGGTTCGCCCAGGCAGCCGCGTCCAAACCGTGGCCCCCTCCAATGAGCCTAACGTGGCCGAGCAAGGACAGAATGGTCCGGCAAGCGCGAGCACCAACGTGGTCGCGCAATAGTCATGAAACGCGACGCGTCCACAGCCCTGCCGGCACTATCGGTTCGCAGGCCCCTTCTCGCATTCGTCTTGAACCTGCTGATTATCTTGTCGGGCGTCGCCGCAATGCTCGGCGTAGAAGTTCGCGAGTTGCCGGATGTGGACCGCCCGATTGTCACCGTCGTCGCCCAACTTCCGGGCGCTGCGCCAGAAACCATGGATGCAGAAGTCACCAGCGTATTGGAAGGCGCCGTGGCGCGGGTTTCTGGCGTGCGCGACATCCGCGCTAACAGCGAGGAAAACTCCACTCGGATCCGCGTGGAATTCAGTCCGGGTTCTGATCTGGATACCGCAGCGGCCGATGTGCGCGAAGCGGTGAACCAGGTTGCCCGCAGGCTGCCGGACCGGGTCGAAAACCTCTTTGTCACCAAATCTGACAATGACGCTGAAGCCATCATCACCATAGCCTTGATTGCAGAAGGTTACCGGGTTGATGAACTCACCGAGATTATCGAGAGAGACATTGCGCCTGAACTTCTGTCTGTGGACGGTGTGGCCAGCCTGCGAAACTTTGGGGCCCGCGACACGCAGATGCGCGTAGTGATTGATCCCATCAAGTTGAACCGCTTTGGCCTGACCGTCGGCGACATGGCCGCCGCTCTTCGCCAGGCGCCGTTCGATGTGCCGGTAGGCAGTTTCAATTCCCAAGACCAGCAGCTGATTGTGCGCGCCGAAGCCACAGCTGCAACGCCCGACATGATTGAGGATGTTGTGGTCGCCGGAACAACACGGATCGGCGACTTGGCGGATGTCATCCTGCTCCCGGCAGATGCGCAGAACCTGCTTCGCCTGAATGGCGCCCCGGTGGTTGGCGTCGGCGTTATCCGGCGGGCGCAGTCCAACACAATCGAGATCGCAAACAAGGTCCAACAAAGAGTAGACCTGCTCAATGCGCGGCTGGACAACAACGTTCAACTGCTGATCATTTCAAACGACGCCGTGTTCATTGAAACGTCGGTGCGAGAAGTGTTTACAAGCCTTTTAATCACCGTCGCCATCGTGGTGCTGGCGATCTGGCTGTTTCTGGGGTCGTGGAAAGCCACCCTGGTGCCGGCAGCCGCCATACCGATCGCGCTGATCGGTACAGTGGCAGGCATTTGGGCCCTTGGCTTCTCGATCAACCTGCTAACGTTGCTCGCACTCGTGCTGGCCACGGGCTTGATCGTTGATGATGCGATTGTGGTGCTGGAGAATATTCAACGCCAACAGGCGCTCGGTCTGAAACGGCGCGCCGCCGCCACCATTGGGACAACACAGGTCTTCTTTGCTGTCATCGCCACGACGGTCGTATTGGTTGCAGTGTTTGTGCCTCTCTCCTTTTTGCCGTCCACCGTTGGACGGCTGTTTCGAGAGTTTGGTTTTGTCCTGGCGCTTGCCGTCATTCTTTCGTCTTTCGTCGCTCTTACAATTGCGCCGGCAATCGCCTCCAAGTTCAATTTCCGAACCGAAAGTCACACGCCGACCCTATTGGAGCGCTTCGGCAATCGGCTTGTCTCGGTCTATGGCCGCATCCTGAAATGGTGCCTTGCGATGCCTGCCATAACCGTTCTGATCAGCTTGGTCATAGCGAGCGGCGCAGTGTTTGCCTATGGCGGGCTGGCCCAGGAATTGGTGCCTTCAGAAGACCGTGGACGGGTTGAGATCTTTGCCCGAGGCCCGGACGGGGTTGGCATTTCTTACATGGAACGACAAGCCGACCGGATGGAGGCCATCGTCCAGCCGCTTATCGACGAAGGCAGCGTCGAAACCCTGTTTACACGGGTCGGGCAATGGGATCCCAACCTTGTGGTCTCAACCGCCCGGCTGGCGCCGTGGGGCGAACGCAAACAATCTCAACAAGATATCATACGCGAGCTCAGCGGGCCGATGGCGGACATTCCTGGGGCACGTGTGTTTGTGTTCGGGCCAAGCAGTTTCGGTCGACGCGGCGGCGGCACGCGCGGCGGAACTCTGGATGTCGCACTCACGGGTCCAGACTATCAGGAGATTTTCATTGCAGCACGGGCGCTTTCCGAAGCCATCGAAACCCGGTCTGAACTGCTGTCGCGGCCCGATATCTCCTACCAACCCACACAACCACAATTGTCGATCCGGGTGGACCGCCGCCGTGCTTCAGATCTCAATGTGTCGCTCGATGAAATTGCACTCACGCTGCGCGCCATGGTGGATGGCGAAAATGTCGTCGATCTGAACGTGTTCGACAGAGCCATCCCAATCATCTTGGAATCGCAAACCACATCGATTGAGTCGCCATCAGATCTTCGCAATCTGTTTGTTCGATCTACCGCAGGAGATTTGGTGCCGCTGTCCGGCCTGACTTCAATCGTCGAAGAGGGTGTGGCGGCTGAGCTGGAGCGGGTTGAACAACGCCGCGCAATCGAAATGCAGGTGGATTTGGCGCCGGGGGTCACACTGGCAGAGGCAATTGTCGAATTTGAAAGCCTGGCGGATGAGATTCTCCCACGCGGGATCGGCATGCTGATGTCAGGCGATGCCGATACGCTGAACGAGTCTTCACGCGATTTGCTGATCACCTACATTTTCGCGTTCAGCATCGTACTCCTGGTGCTCATTGCCCAGTTTGAGAGCATTTCCAGTCCGGTCATCGTTGTTCTCAGCGTCCCGTTTGCATTGGCCGCTGCGGTCTATGCCCTCATGCTCAGTGGCATTTCCCTCAACATCTATTCCCAGATCGGATTGGTGCTGTTGATCGGTCTGATGGCGAAAAATGGTATCCTACTTGTTGAATTTGCAGATCAGCTTCGCAGCCAGGGACGGTCCGTGCGCGATGCAGTTTATGAAGCGGCCATGATCCGGCTACGGCCGATTTCGATGACTGTGATCTCCACCGTGCTTGGCGCCTTGCCGCTGGTTCTATCCACCGGTGCTGGCGCTGAAGCCCGTCAGTCCATTGGTTGGGTTGTGTTTGGTGGTCTTGGGCTTTCTGCTTTTTTCACGCTGTTCCTGACACCTGTCCTTTACCTCTCTATTGCGCGCCTTGCAGCGCCACGATCTGCCGAAGCTGATGCGCTTGAAGCTGAGTTGGACGCGGTTATTGTAGAGCGCACCATCTCTAAAGGGGCGTCGGAATGAAGGTTGGATGGTTCCAGCCTGTTGCCATTCTGCTGGTCACCGGATGCACCGTCGGCCCGGACCCGGTGACCCCGGACATTGGCGTGGCAGATACCTTCGAAAATCGACCCGGTGTGCCTATACCTCCTATACGAGACGATTGGTACACTTCTTTTGAAGACCCCGTTCTGGTCGAGCTCGCCGAAGCCGCGCTGGCGAACAATATCGGTCTGTCTGCAGCCCGGGCGAACCTGGCCGTCGCACGCGCCAATGCCACAGCGGCGAGTGCTGACCTGCTGCCAACACTCGACGGGTTCTCGAACACTCAGATCAGTGGCCCGTTATCGGGCGGCGTAGATGCTGACACGAACCTGTCTACAGGGCTGTCGCTCGACTTTGATCCTGATATTTCCGGGCGCAACAAACGCAGTCTGGAGGCCGCAACAGCCCGTTTTGATGCTGCGGCTCTATCAGTCGCGGATTTGAGGCGGTTGATCGTGGAAGACCTTGTCCTTGAATATATCTCGCTGCGCCGCGCGGGTGCGCGCCTAACCCTGTTGGATGAAAACCTCGACTTGCAGGCCCGCACGCTCGAGATCGTTCAAGCCCGGTTCGATGCCGGGCTGTCCCCGGCGCTCGATGTGGACCGCGCAGCGGCAGACTTCGCCCGCTCACGCGCCCAGCGAGGCCAACTTGAGGCGTCCCGCAAACAAGCCGGTTTCGCACTCAGTGTCTTGACCGGCGAACCACCGAGATCCGACCAGTTCGGAGATCCGGCGAGTGACATCATACCGAGTTATGGCGCAGACCCAGAACCCGGTATTCCCGCTGATTTGTTGCGAAATCGCGCAGATGTTCGCCAGGCCGAAGCCATCTTGCTCGTCGAAACAGCCTTGATCGGAGTTGAGACCGCCGATCTTTATCCTTCCCTTCGTATTCCCGGTACGTTGACCGGACGCACCGGCAGCGGAGCCGACGACCTGAACTTCAGTTTCGGCGCGCTTATTGATGTTCCAATGCTCGATTTCGGACGCCGGCAAGCGGAACTGGAAGCCCAGGAGGCTCGGGCTCTTGCAGCCCTGGAGAACTACAAACTCACCGTTCTGGACGCCCAGCAAGACGTCGAAGCGGCCCTGACCCAGGTCGACGCCTTCCGCCAACAACGCGCTGAACTGCAAAATGCTGGCGAACGAAGCCAGGCTGCATACGATCAATTGGACGCCCTTTACCGAGAGGGGCTGGCCGGTTTTATCGACGTGCTAGACGCCCAACGCACGTTGATTCAGATCAGGGAACAGATTGTCGATTCAGATGCGGCCATTGCGAGTTCGCTTGCGCGTTTGAGCGCGGCGCTAGGCGGATTTTGATCCGGGACTTTTGCCAGATCGCTACGTCCCACACGCGCCGTCTCCAAGCTACTGAACTTCAAGCACTTATCTCACGGTTGCCATCTTGAGATAACGCTCCCGATTGGCGCTTGAGCGTTCGCGCGCTTCTTCGATTGCCTGTCGTTCTGACGCATCGAGCAGTGCCTCGAGAAGCCGTTGGAAATGGTCCTGCATCGCTTCGCGGGAGGCATGTGGGTCACGCGATTCGAGGGCTTCCACGATCCGTGAATGTTCATTGACGGTGTGGGACCTGTCGCCAAAACAAATCGCCGCATAGACTTTGCGAACAGACTCGATTTCGGTGCGCATGCGCCACAGGTTTTGCAAGAAGAACACGTTCGCCTGATTGCCCGTAGCTTGCGCGATCAACCGGTGAAAGTCCTTGTCTGCCGCGTCGCCGTCCGCCTCGCCCTGCGATGCAGACGACATTCGATCAATGGTTTCGCGCAAACCGGCCAACTGCGTATCGGTGATTTGCGTCGCCGCCAGAGCCGCACATTCGGATTCAAAAAGTAACCGGGTCTGGGTCAACTCGAAAGGGGTGACATTAGGAAGGACAAGCCCGCTTGCCTCCGAGATATCGCGAACATATACCCCGGAGCCAACCTTGATGTCGACCCGGCCAATTGCTTCCAGAGAAATCTCCGCTTCTCTGACAACAACACGGCTCACCCCAAATCGCTCCGCCAGCTCTCGCTCGCCGGGCAGACGCGTTCCCGGCGGATAAGACCCGGACTCAATCATGTCCAGGATCGCCCGCGCAACGGTGTGGTAAAGGCGTTTGTCCGACATGTCAGTCTCCTGTGAGATCGCGACCTACCTGACGGGTCATCGCCGGGTGTTCGCTATAGTCTGCATCAATCTGTACTGTTTTTACCTTACAATTCGAAGGTTTACAAATTGGTCTGTCCAATTTTGTCAAAAAAAAGCAGGCCCGTGAAAGGGCCTGCCTCAAATTCGATCAAACGCTTAGATTAGAAGCGGCCGCGAACTCCGAAGAAGATGCGTGGACCATAGTCATTGACCTCATAAAGGTCATCATTGGTGAACGCATACTGCTCTTTCGGCTCACTTCCAAGATTGATGGCCTCAACTGAAAGACGGAAATTGTCGTTCAGGTTATAGGACGCTCGAGCTTCCCAGACACCGACATCACCAACGAAGCGCAGGCGTGTGCCGTCAGAAACGAAGGGCTGGAAGTATTCATCACGATATTTGTAGGTGACCGATGCGTCGAAGGGACCATGGCCCCAGAATACCTGTGCAGACAGGGTATTTTCAGACAGACCCGGCAGACCACCTGGATCCAGGATACCGTCAGCTATCTGGTCGATCGAGCCATCCAGTTGAACGACGAACTGGTCACCGTAACGGCTGTCTTCGAACTCGAAGTCAGAGTCCACGAAGTTGTAGCTGAGCTTGCCGCCGAGACCGCTCCACAGGCCAGGCAGATAGCTCAATGTGTGAGCGGCTGTCACCTCGAAGCCGTACAGCTCACTCGTGTCATCACTGGTCTGTTGCAGAGCCACCGGGAACGAAACGCTGGTGCCGTTGAGGTCATAGCTCTCATTGATCACCGTGTTGGCAAACCCGCCCTGGAATGACTTGAAGTAGCCGCCGACCGCAAGGATGGTATCTTCGTTCGGATACCATTCGAAGCCAGCGTCAAAGTTCCAGGACATCAGCGGATCAATGGCTGGGTTACCAGCAGCGCTCACATTCTGGATCAGTTCGTCGGCAGAAGCTGCGTCCTCATCATCACCGATAACGCTGATCGTGCGTCCAAAGCCCATATCAGCCGGATCAGGGCGTGACATTGCGCGGAAGACGCCCAGACGAACGAGCATATCGGGGGAAAGCTCGACGATCGCAATCGCGCTTGGCAGCACTTCGGTATAATCGTGAGTTGCGGTTACCGCCGTGAGATTGCCTTCAGCGATGGTGAAGACACCGTCGGTATTGGTCACGGTGAGATCTGGACGATAGCCGGTGGCTTCAACTTCTGTCTGCACGACGCGCGCACCGATGTTACCCGAAACCGGAAGGCCGCCGAGCGACGTTTCGTAGTTTGCCATCATATAGAAGGAGTTTGTCGTCTCTTTGACGTCAATCGTCCGGCTATTCTGCTCAACAAGGGCTGGAATGGCGGCGCTGAGCATGCCCAGCGGGTCGTCCACGTCGCCACGGTCTGCAATCGCCAGATTGATGGAGTCCAGAATGTCATTGAGCTGACCGACGGCTGTCTCAGCCATACAACGCGCATCAAACGTCGCCCAGGAATTGGTTGAGCTGATGATGTTGCCATTGTCGTCGATGTTCGTGATCAGGTCACCATCACGCAGCGACGAGAGGAAGCTGTCACCTTCCCGGAACGGCTGATAGCAGGCTGCGTTCGAAATCGTGATGATGTCGGTCCAGTCCTGAGCCAGGCCTGTCGTGGCACTGCCCGATCCATCGACAACCTGACGATTATTGATGTTGAGGTCGGTGTTATTCTCGATCTCGAAGGAGAAACGGCCCGATGTGATGTTGTATGGATCACCGGAGTCGATTCCGCCTGGCAATTCGAGATAGTCCTGTTCGGCCACGCGAATACCGGTTTCGATATTCGTGAAGAACCCATCCATCTCATAGTCGGCATCAAGGCGCAGGGCGTTGATCGTGTTTTCGCGCAGGCGATCATTGTCGATCCGAACGCGCAGACGGTCCACATAATTGGCAGGGTCGTTCACATCGAAGACTTCGTCGTAGAGACGATAAACCGGCACATCGCGGCCCTGCAGATCATATTCAATCACAGGCGAAATGTCAGACTGGATGCGGAATTCCCAGGCGCGCTCGGTGCGCTCTGTGTAGGAGTGCGACAAGTCTGCTGACACGGTCAAACGATCAGTAAGTTCATGCTCAATATTCAAGCCGCCGCCGAGATAGGTCTCGACCCGTTGGAAATCACCGCCTTGAACTTCGATCGAGTTGTCTGTGATCGCACGCAAGATGCCGCCATTGCCGTTGGTCACGAGTGAGTCGAGCGACGTCGTGGACGTTCCCGCCACATTGAGGGACGTGTCGTTGCGACGGCCACCATTAAAGGTCAGGTCGCTGCGAAGCTCTGATTGAGTACGCTCGGACCATTGCATATCGAAATTAATGTCCCAGCGATCATTTGGCTGCCATTGCAGCTGACCGAAGAACGCATCGCGCTCGTCGCGTGTATCGTTCTGGCGGTAGTGGCGTTGCGACGGCGCGAAGACAAACGGCGTGCCGTCATCGATCGCCAAGCCAGTTGCCGGATCAATAGACGTATCAACACCTTCAGTGTCCGATCCGCGCGTATCCAGGTTTGCTGCATTGCGGCGATCATTGAAGTCGTCGCAATCATCGTCGCCACGGTCTGTCGTCTCGGGATTGTTTGAAAACCCGGTGAACGTGCCACCATTGGTCTGGTCTGTGTACTGGGCAAGCCCATCCGTAATCAAACAAGCTGGGCGTGAGTTGGACGTGGGCCCCGTTTGGCGGCTTTCCGCTTCTGGCTGCGAGATGTCGGAACGTTGCAAACCAAACGAGATGCCGAAGTCGCCCATGCCGTCGAGTTCAAACTGATCGACATAACTGAGCGTCCCGCGATAGCCGAAGTCACCAGCAAGCGAGTCTTCTATGTTCTGTTGGTCAGGGTTGTAGTTGCCCTTGATGTCGAACTGGATGCGTTGTTTGCCAAAATCGAGCGGAGCAAGCGTGTCGAGTTGGATTTGTCCGGCAACGCCGCCTTCAATCTGACTGGCATCCTGCGTTTTGAAGACCGCAAGCTTGTTGATCAGTTCAGACGGAAACTGGGAGAAATTGACCGAGCGGTCGCCGGAGCCGTTTGTGGCGGCCCGTCCGTTCACAACCGTCGAGGATAAGTAAGGACCAAGCCCCCGGATGGAAACTTCGGTCGCGCCGCCATTTTCGCGGTGGGACGCAACACCGGTTACGTTTTCAAGCGCTTCACCGATGGAGAGCGCGGGAATGTCGCCGATTTCGTCGGCTGATAGACCGTCGACGATCTGCGTGCTGCTGCGTTTCAGCGCAATGGAGTCCTGAATGACCTGGCGGGTGCCGGTCACGGTAACCGTATCAAGCGTCTGTTCGTCTTCTACCGTGGTCGTCTCAACCGGTTGGCCGGCATCTTGCGCGAAAGCACCACATCCCAATGGAAGTACGACGCCTGTCAAAAGCGCTGCTCTCCACATGGCCTGTGTCCGCATGCGGACGGATTCAGAGTTTGATTCAGATGACATGACGTTCCTCCCTGTCGGTCTTGTCGTGCTTCATCTTGACGTGAAGCCAGTGGAAATAACCGAATAGGGCATCGCGCTGGGTGTCAACCAAATTGGGCTATTGTTGTTGGTATATTGGTCCTACCACCTTTAGATTTCCCGCAAGGTGTGGCGAATTTATTACACACCGGTAAAATGCGGGTCACTTACGCGGCCTGTAATTACAATTAGAAAAATTCACTGGTTGACAAAGTGGACTACACAATTAGCGTGCCAGCGGAAGGTCGGTCGACACGGCCAAGGGAGGAAAAGATGCGTTTTCGCTTGCTCGGTGCGACAGCAATCCTTTGCGCGCTCGGCGCCTGCCAGACCGGCTATGTGGTAAGCGAGCCCTCTGTCCAATCAGAGGCAATCGAGCGCGGCGACGAGGTTTCGATCGTCGACAACCAGGATGCTTATTTTGCAGCGGCTGAAACAGCGCGCCCCGGCGACGTAATCGTTCTCGCAGACGGCGTCTGGCAAGACTTTGATATGTTGCTCCACGCAGAAGGCACATCGCAGGCGCCGATCACCGTTCGTGCACAAACGCCCGGCAAAGTGATCTTGTCCGGCCAATCCAGCCTGCGCCTTGCTGGCCAGCATTTGGTTGTGTCGGGCCTCGTGTTCCGCGATGGCTACACGCCCCGCGCCGAACTCATCAGTTTCCGGCGCGACAGCGAGAATCTCGCTTTCAGCTCCCGCGTGACTGAGACAGTTATAGACAATTTCTCGAACCCGGATCGCCGTCAGCGCGATCTCTGGGTTGCGATTTATGGCCAGAACAATGTGTTCGACCACAATCACATGTCCGGGAAAAACAACTCCGGTCCAACCCTGGCTGTGCGCCTGAACAGCGAAGACAGCCAGGACAACAATCACGTGATCGACAGTAACTATTTCGGTCCGCGCCCGGTCTTCGGATCAAACGGTGGCGAGACGCTGCGCATCGGCACCAGTCACTTTTCTTTGACGCGTTCGGGCACGCAAGTGACGAACAACTATTTCGACCGCTGCAGCGGCGAAGTTGAGATCATCTCAAGCAAGTCTGGCGAAAATGTCTTTCGCGGCAATACGTTCTTCCAATCACGCGGGACGCTCACGCTGCGACACGGCAATGGCACACTGATCGAGAACAATCTGTTTGATGGAGATGGCGCCCCATACACAGGCGGTGTGCGGGTCATAAACGCCCACCATACCGTGCGAAACAATCGCTTCACCAATTTGACCGGGGAGCGGTTTTCCGGCGCGCTTGTGGTCATGAACGGCGTTCCGAATTCTCCAATCAATCGGTACCATCAGGTTGATGGCGTGACGATTGAGAACAATACGTTTGATACAATACGGCGCATTGAGCTCGGTGAGGGGTCAGATTCAGAACGTTCAGCCGTCCCGATCAACTCGCGGTTTCAGAACAATATCGTTCTGGGCGAGAGCGACGACACCCCGTTCCGGCTGTATGACGATATGAGCGGCATCGATTTTTCAGGAAACATTGCCGACGCCGCGCCGCCCTCAGATATTGCCGGTGGTTTTCAGGTCAGCTCAGCCCGTGACGTTGTGAACTCGGATGCAGGGGCGGTCGGCGACTTTGGCGTCGCGCGCGATGCTACCGGAGTGGATTGGTATCCAAAGGCGCCGATCACTTCACCGTTCGAAGGCGGACAGACCGTCACCGTCACACCGGGTGAAAGCGCTCTATCTAACGCGATCAAATCAGCAGGGCCGGGTGACACTCTGCTGCTCGCTCCAGGCACATACGCCGAACCGGTTCTGGTGAATTTGCACATCCCGATCTCGATTGTAGCCGCCGAGAGTGAAACAGCTCCTGTCATCACATTCGAACGACCAAACTTCTTTCTGCTGTCCGGGGAAGGTGGCCTGCGGATGAGCGGCATCACCGTTTCAGGCGCTAATTCTCCTGATTCCCGAGGAAACGCCTTCATCTCTACGTCATCTAGCGGCGGTGCGGGCAACCATACGGTTCAATTGACAGACATGAATTTTGTCGATTTTGACGTCAATCGTGGCTTTTCCGTTGTCTCAGCGGCCAAAGGTCACTTCTTCGACCGGATCGAAATCATCCGATCAAGCTTCAGCGATGTGTCTGGCGCAGTGGTCAAACTGGATGCCGAAACTGATGATAATGGCATCTACAATTCAGAGTATTTGATCATTGAAGACAGTCAGTTCGAGCGCATTGGCGGGCCGGTGGCAGCGGTTTACCGAGGCGGTCGCGATGAGAGTACGTTCGGGCCACACGTTTGGGTCAACGGATCCAGCTTCGACGGCATTGGACTGACCGGCGGACCCTTGATGCAATTGCATGGCGTGCAGAATCTGAAATTGACCGGCAACCGCGTCGCAAATGCCGAGCCCGCAGACTTTGTCATCACCACGGGCAAGCCAAAGACGGATGTATCCGGCAACACGCTTGTGCGCCCCGGCGCATCCGCCGTTCTGACAACCACAGATCTTCGAAACTAATGGGCCACAGAGCGTTCCTTCCTGGCATTTTGCGCCGTTCGACAGCTGCGATTGCGCTGGTGCTCGCCCCTATTGTAGTCACGGCTTGCGCGGCCAGCGACGATGTCGAAACCGCTACTGACGCTGGCGCACCTTTGTTCGACGCCTCCATCGGCGAGATGAAAACGGCCCTTGATGCGCGCATCGCCGCAGGTGTCCCCGTTCCAGTGCCCGCCGATGCTGGTGGGGGATATACCCACGAACAGCACAAGCAGAACGGCAAGACGATCTACGAAGCTGGCATGCTGTATCAGCTGACGGGCGACGACACATATCGCGACTTTGCCGCCGACCTCCTGCTCGATTATGCGCAGATGTATCGAGGCCTTGGCCCGCATCCGGCCCGCAGCAATCAGGTTCCCGGGCGCTTGTTCTGGCAGAGCCTGAATGAGGCGATGTGGATGGTCTATGCCATTCAAGGCTACGACGCGATCCAAGCCGATCTGGACGACGAGACGCAGGACCAGATCGAAAACGGCGTGCTGCGTCCCATGGCAGTCTTCCTGTCCGAAGGACAACCTCAAACGTTCAATCGGGTCCACAATCACGGCACCTGGGCGGCGGCGGCTGTGGGCATGACAGGATATGTGCTGGATGAGCCGAAATGGGTGGACCAGGCCCTGCTCGGCCTGGACCTGTCAGGCGAGGCGGGCTTCCTGCGCCAGTTGGACGTACTGTTTTCGCCAGACGGGTACTACGCTGAAGGCCCTTACTATCAGCGGTTCGCGATGATGCCGTTTGTGCTGTTCGCACAGGCGATTGAGAAGAACGATCCTGACCGTAACATCCTCGATCACCGTGACGGGATTTTGCTGAAAGCCGTCTACGCGACAGTCCAGCAAAGCTATGGGGGGCGGTTCTTCCCGATCAATGACGCAATCCGCGAAAAGGGGCTCAATACGGTTGAGCTTAAATACGCCCTCGCGATCGCCTACGAATTGACCGGCGACCCCACCCTGTTGGATGTCGTGACAATGCAAAGCAGCGTGGTGCCAACCCCCGGCGGGCGCGCCTTGGCGCGCGATATCGCCGCCGGCAAAGCTGAGCCCTTTGAGTTCAAGTCCATGCTCTTCCGCGACGGCGCTGAAGGAGATGAGGGTGCGTTGGCAGTGTTGCGTTCTGGAGCTGAGCGTGACGCGGCGGCCGTGGTTTTCAAGCCCTCCTCCCAGGGCTTGGGCCACGGCCATTTCGACCGGCTCGGCTTCATCTACTATGACGACAATCACGAAGTGGTTGCCGATTATGGCGCATCTCGCTTCCTGAACGTCGAGCCAAAAAATGGCGGGCGTTACCTTCCCGAAAATGAAAGCTGGGCAAAGCAGTCTATCGCGCACAACGTGCTTGTTGTGGACCAACGGAGCCAGTTCGATGGCGACTGGCGCGTTGCCCAGATGTTTGCGCCAACCGTGCTTGGGTTTGACACCGTCAATGGCGTTCAGATCATAGCCGCAGAGATCGACACAGCCTACGAGGGTGTGGCTTTGCAACGCTTGTTGGCAATGGCACCGCGCCCCCGTGGCGGGCAGTATGTTATAGACATCATGCGCGCTCGAAGCGATGGCGACCACACTTACGACCTGCCGGTCCACTTCAAGGGCCAGTTGATTCAGACAAACTTCGAGATGGACCACGCCACAAAACAGCTGGCACCGTTTGGAAGCGACAACGGCTACCAACACCTCTGGCAACGCGCTGTATCTGATCCTCTTGTTGACGCCACCGACATGTCGTGGATCATCAACGACCAATTCTACACGCTGACCTTTGCTGCCAATTCGCCGACAACGGCCTTTCTGACCGAACTGGGCGCGAACGACCCCAACCACAATCTGCGCCGGGAGCAAGCTCTGGTCTTGCGAACTGACGCGTCAGACGTGGATATCGTATCGGTCTATGAGCGCCATGGCCGATATGACAATGATGAAGAAGTCACGGTCTTCAACGGCAGCTCTGTCGCTGCCATCTCGCAGCAACAATCGGCCAATGTGGCGATTTATACAATCACAACAGACTCCGAGACCGAGATCACTCTTTTCTTTGCAAAAGATATGTCTAGTGATGCGGCGCATTCAGTCGACATCGGCGGCAACAAATCTAGCTGGACCGGTCCCATACACGCCGTCGTCCAAGACAACAGCAACTGACCAGAGCGTCGGGAGACATCATGCTTGAAACACACGTTCAATCACCACTCTTCATCAACAGCCCACGCGAGGACGCAGAACCGGCCGGCCCGGGCATTCACCGCAAGATACTCGGCTATGACAACACCCTGATGCTGGTAAAGGTCTGGTTCGACGAAGGCGCTGTCGGCGAGGTCCACGCCCACCCTCACACCCAGACGGCTTATGTTGTTGAAGGTAAGTTTGAAGTCATGGTGGATGGCAAGACCGAAATTCTCGAAGCCGGTAGCTGTTTCTTCGTGCCGTCAGGCGCCAATCACGGCGCGGTCTGCCTCGAAGCTGGTATCCTTCTCGACATTTTCAGTCCCGCCCGGATGGATTTCCTCGGCGAAGACGCGTGATGGCTGAAGTCTCAATCAAAAGTTTCCTGAAGTAGGAGTCATGAACATGTCAAAACCGGTGATTGGTTTTATTGGCCTTGGCCTGATGGGCGGCAATATGGTCGAAAACCTGCAGAAGCGGGGATTCGAGGTCGTCGTTTTGGATCTCAACAAGGACGCCGTTGAGGCCGTTCTGGCGAGGGGGAATGCGACCGAGGCAAGCTCCCCGAAGGAGCTAGCTGAAAAAAGTGACATTGTTCAGCTTTGTGTGACGACCTCCGACGTGGTCGAGAAACTCGTCTATGGCGAACATGGCATCCTGGCTGGCATCAGGGCGGGCTCCGTGCTGATTGACTTCGGTACGTCCATCCCGGCCTCCACCCAGAAAATTGGCGCGGCTCTGGCCGAAAAAGGCGCCGGCATGATCGATGCGCCCCTGGGCCGCACGCCAGCCCACGCCAAGGACGGTTTGTTGAACATCATGGCAGCCGGCGACAAGGCCACATTCGACAAATACGAGCCCATGCTAAAGGAACAGGGCGAAAACGTGTTCTACCTAGGCAAGCTCGGCGCCGGACACACCACGAAGCTGATTAACAATTTCATGGGCATGACCACTGTCTGCGCCATGTCCCAGGCGTTCGCGGCAGCAGAACTTGCCGGTGTAGACCGTGCTCAGCTTTATGACATTATGTCAGCCGGTCCGTCGAATTCACCCTTCATGAAGTTCTGTAAGAACTACGCCGTCGATGGCGTCAGCGATCTCGGTTTTTCGATCAACA